>NZ_CAMZMY010000003.1:0-290454 GCF_947311895.1 Pseudoalteromonas sp. PAR1
AAATCAATCGCAATAACGTTAAGATTCACCATGTATGGATTCCTTTTGTAAAAGTTTTGTCGCTTATTACGTTACCCTCCTGTGGGAGGGGAGTCCATACATCTCTGTGGTTCAATTTGTTTTTTTGCACAGAGAGAAGAGAATGAGAAGTGAATGAGATAAACCAAAAGAGTATTTAGTTCTTTCCTCTAAAGCGCAGCGCCTCTTATCCTCTTTGTGACTATTATTTTTAAATGCTGTTTTTCTCTGTGTAGCGTGAAGCGGCTCGGTGAACTCTGTGGTTCAATTTGTTTTTGCACAGAGAGAAGAGAATGAGTAACCCACAAAACCACCAAATTTGTTTTTAATAATCCCTCTAAAGCGCAGCGCCTCTTATCCTCTTCGTGACTATTATTTTTAAATGCTGTTTTTCTCCGTGTAGCGCGAAGCGCCTCGGTGAACTCTGTGGTTCAATTTATTTTTGATGCACAAAGAGAAGAGAATGATTAATCCACAAAACCACCAAATTTGTTTTTAATAATCCCTCTAAAGCGCAGCGCCTCTTATCCTCTATGTGAAAATTACCCACACTGCGGCTCATAAACCGATTTACCTCTTACCTTAAAATATGAAATGGCTGATATCTTGGCTGCTTGTTGCGGTTATATAGTCGGTTATCGATAGTTAAGTAAACTCCAAGGCGCTTAAAAGCTCGTTATTTAACTGAGCTGAACTACCCTTTGTAAAGCAAGTAAGCCTTAAATTAATACTTACCTCAATCCCAGTAACTTGAACATAGCAATGTAATGTAGCAACCGTGAGGGAATAATAATGAGTAAACCCATAATTGCAGCCGTTTCGCCGAAAAAAGTCACCTTAGAGCAGGGGCAAGAATACTATTTTTGTGCCTGTGGGCGGTCTAAAAACCAGCCATTTTGTGATGGCTCACATGCCGGAACCGATTTCAAACCCAAAGCATTTACAGCAGAAGAGTCGGGCGATGCCTATTTATGCCAATGTAAGCACACCGCTAATGCGCCATTTTGTGATGGTAGTCACAAGCAATTTGATCAAAGCCAAGTTGGTCAAGAAGGGCCGGGCGTACAAATTCAAGCCTCTGATTCGCCTGTAGCTACTGCAACCAAAGAGGAGCCCACCGTTGAGCTTATTCATCAACTGGCACGTGAAGGGTTATCAAAGCTTGGTCATCATGGCCCTATGGTGTCGATGGGTGTGCCGCGATATCAATTACCTAAATGGGATGATTTACAACTAATGGTGGCACAAATGGCAACGCAACCGTTAATGGAAGATGTAGCCGTTAATACCGAACTTGTGATTGGTCCGCGAGCGAAAAAGCCATTAAAGCTGGCTATTCCGCTGTTTGTTTCAGATATGAGTTTTGGTGCTTTATCAGAAGAAGCTAAAGTATCGTTAGCAAAAGGAGCAGAGCTTGCCGGAACGGGTATTTGCTCGGGTGAAGGCGGTATGCTTCCTGAAGAGCAGCAAGCCAATTCACGCTATTTTTATGAGTTAGCAAGCGCGGGTTTTGGTTATAGCGAAGATAAATTAAAAAACGTGCAGGCCTTTCATTTTAAGGGCGGACAAGGCGCAAAAACAGGCACGGGGGGGGCATTTACCGGGCAATAAGAATGTTGGCAAAATCTCTGAGGTTAGAGGGATTGAAGCGGGTACTTCGGCGATTTCACCCCCAACATTTAAAGACTTACACAGTGCGGCTGATTTCAAAAAATTTGCTGATAGAGTTCGCGAGGTAACTGGCGGTATCCCAATCGGGTTTAAATTAAGTGCTAATCATATTGAGGAAGATATTCAATTTGCGCTCGATGCGAGTGCCGATTACATCATTCTTGATGGTCGTGGTGGTGGTACTGGTGCAGCTCCTGAGATCTTTAGGGATCATATTAGTGTACCGACTATTCCTGCACTTGCCAGAGCAAGAAAGTACTTAGACGAACAAGGTGCAAGTGATGTTACGTTGATCATTACAGGTGGTTTACGTTTACCCATTGATTTTGTAAAAGCGCTCGCTCTTGGTGCTGATGGGGTGGCGATTTCAAATAGTGCAATGCAAGCAATCGGCTGTGTTGCTGCGCGTATGTGTAATACCAATAACTGCCCAGCAGGGATTGCCACACAAAAGCAAGACTTACGTCAGCGCTTAAATATTGAAAAGTCGGCAAATCAATTAAAGAACTTTTTTGAAGCCTCAACTGAGTTAATGTCGGTAATGGCTAGGGCATGTGGGCATGACTCTTTAGCTAAGTTTAATGCTAATGACCTAGCAACGTGGCACAAAGATATGGCGTTGTTATCTGGTGTTAAGTACGCGGGCGTTGGCAGTGTGTAAACTGTAACGCTTAATCGTAAAAGTTATTTCACTTTAATTACTTCAATCACCGAGTACATATAGCGTACAGATTAATTATGGTAAACAATCTGTTGCTATGTGCCTCGGTGCATTCTTTGGTTTTTAGTGATTATTAATAAAAGTTTGTTTCTGGTTAGGTTTATCACCATGGGCTATAACTTATCTCACAAGAAAAATGTATTGCCTCCAAATTTTGAACAATCAAAGTTAACACATTCAAAGCATAGAAAAATGCGTTAGTAACTTTTCTTAAAACACCTGTTTAATCGACTTAGAGTATCTCTTCTAACCTGTATGTTTTCTCACTAATCGTACAAAGACATTTCAGCTTTAATTAAGGTAGCACTTTGGGTTACATTTAGTTATTATAATATAAATGATAATTGTTACCATTACTTATCGCCTTTAAAGACTTAACCGATTAAGCTGTATTTATACCCAAGAGATAAAATGACTATAATTAACCGATTCCACTGTTCTGTACTTTCAATTGCTATTAGCACAATTTTGACTCCAGCTGTTTATGCCAAAACAGCATCACCGAACATAGAAAAAATATCAGTTTCAGGTGTTAGGCAAGCGTTTCGTGGTGATGTTCCTATGAGTGAGCAACCACAGAGTGTTGAATTTATTTCTGCTGAAAACCTCGATGATGCGGCAGTGAACACTTTGACCGATATTTTTGATCTAACTCCAAGTATTGCTGAGCAAAATGATTTTGGTGGTTTGTGGGAAAGCTTTGCAATACGCGGGTTAGTTGGCGATGAGAGTATTCCATCAGGTTTCTTAATTAACGGCTACTCATCTGGCAGAAGCTTCAGTGGTACACGTGATACAAGTAATATCGAATACGTAGAAGTGATGAAAGGACCTGGCTCTGCGCTTTATGGTCGTTCTGAGCCAGGGGGAACAATTAATATAATCACTAAAAAACCACAGTTTGCAAAGCAGGGTTATATAAAAGTAACAGCAGGGAGTTGGCAGAATTACCGCGCAGAGGCTGACTACACCAATGCTGTTTCAGACAATGTTGCTTTTAGAGTTAATGGTGCTGTTGAAGAGGGTGAAAGTTTTCGAGATCATCATGAGTCAAGCAAAACGGTCGTTACGCCTTCAATTTTATGGTTAATTTCAGATACATCAAAGTTGAATTATGAGCTTGAGTATGTAGATCAAAGTACAACCTTCGATCGTGGCATTGTCGCCATTGAGGGAAAAATAGATGCGTTACCAATTGACACTTTTTTAGGTGAACCAAGTGATAAACCTACAGAAGTTGACGCTATTTCTCATCAACTTACGTTTGAGAAGCAAATTGGACAGTGGTCTCTTTTGAATGGTTTTAGTTACAGTGACTCAAAATTTTTAAGTGAGTCGAGTGATGCCGAACTTGCTCCAAGTAGACAAATTTATTTCAAAGATGGCGAAACATTAAGTAGGCAGCATAATCAGCGCGACTTTCAAACTGAGTACCTTTCAGCGCGAATAGAACTTAGCGGTAGTGTTGAGCTTGCAGGTTTGACACATCACTTATTAATCGGAGCAGATGCCAGCAAGTTCGATTTTGATAAACTGTGGTATCGATATCGTCCAACACTTGAAGACACCCGTTACGCAATTAACATGTATAATCCAGTGTATGGAAAAGCAGCGCCTGAAGGGTCTCTTTTATTCAACAGTACTGAAGTACAACATAGTTATGGAGTGTATATTCAAGATCAACTAGACCTAACTGAGCAGTGGAAAGTTCAAGTAGGTGGTCGTTTTGATTGGTTTGATCAACAAATAGATAATCATATTAATCAGCAACAGTCTAAAAGTGATCAAAGCACATTTAGCCCGCGTGTCGGTCTAGTTTATGTCTACTCAGACAGCCTCCAATACTACACAAGTTACTCTGAAGGCTTCAGACCTAACAGCGGTTACGATAGTAAAGGAGATGCATTTGAGCCTGAAGAAACAACATCTTTCGAAGCGGGTATTAAGTTTACTACCGATAGTGTAAGTGGAAGTTTTACAGTATTTAGTGCCGAAAAGAGCAATATGCTAACTACAGACCTACAAGCTGGTGTATCTACTGCGCTAGGTGAAGTAACAAGTGATGGCATTGAGCTAGATTTACATGGCAACATTACAAGCAATGTATTATTTGATTTTGCTTATACTTACACAGACGCTAAAACAGCAAACGATACAGTCAACCCAGATTGGTGGGTAAAGCTGCCAAAAGGCAGTCCGTTACTTAATATCCCTAAACACAGTGCAAATGCTCAAATTAAGAGAGAGCTAAACGACCTAATAGATTTAGATGCAACTGTTGGGCTTGCTGTACAATATGTTGGCGAGAGGCTTGGAGAAACCATTGATCCTACCTATTACTTACCTTCTTACACTTTGGTAAATATGTTTGCAAAATACAATGTGACTAATGACTTAAGCTTGCAATTTAATGTAAATAATTTGCTGGATAAAAAATATTATTCTAATTCGTACTCTGCTATTTGGACTCAGCCAGGGGAACCTGTAAATTACAAGTTGAGCTTAAATTATAAATTTTAACTAAACGTCAGTTATTTACACCAGAGCTTAGGCCTACGATTATTGCAGCAGTTGCTGCTTAATCGTCTGGCCCTTTTAGGGTTAATACTAAATGCCTGCGCATGTCTTTTAAAATCACGCCCTTTTTCAGCATTGCGCCACTCAGGCGCTTTTGCCACTTTAATAATTCTGGTGTGGCAGCATCAAGAGTTTGTTGATTTTCAAATTGAAAACATAAAAGCAATGAGCCTGGAAATAAGTGGTATTCCACATCGAACCAGCATTGCAACATGCCTTCAAGCTCAGCGCGGCCTTGCTCTTCAAGAGCATCGGCAACATTTAATACAAGGGCTTGTTGTTTTAATTGTACTTTAGAAAGCTTTTTCATTATTAACCCTTTGTAAGGTCATTTTTCAGAAGCTGAAAGTATACATAAGCTCACTCATTGCTAAAAGTTTTGATTTGCGACTAGTTTATTTTTCTTATTAAAACTTTTTAAAGTTAATGTAATGTTATTGAAAATCTTGTTTTCTCTCAGAGATTCTTGCTCAATTAAGAAAAATAGGTACACTATTTTTATCCCTCTTATGGGTACTTCAAAGGATGAAGTAATGATCAGTAAATCTTTATTTGTACTTACTAAATATCACACAGATTTATACAACGATGATTTTTTGTTGTTACTTAAAGTGTTAGAGACTGTCACCCCAAAGGTTAAGGTTGATAGCCGATTACCTGCTATCGACAGTCGTGCTAATTTTGCATTATTTTTAGTTGATGCGGCTTATAGCAGTTGTTCAGAATTGTTAAACGAAGAAATTATCGATTTGGCGAAAAGTAATCATGTTGCTTTATACAATGCCACGCCGACTAAAGTACACGAACAAACAGCATTATTGGCAAATATAAAAGGCATTATTTATAAAAATGATGAGCCTGAAAATACCTTTAAAGGAGTGAGACGGATTTTGTCTGGTGAGCTTTGGTTTTGTCGAAAAACAATGTCTAAAACTTTATCAGAACTCGTTCAGCAAGTGCCCAATTTTGTAAAAACACCGCAGACCGATTTGGTAAGTTTAAATGTGTTAACTGCTCGCGAAAAGTCAGTGATCTCTTTGCTGGCAAAGGGAGCAAAAAATGAGGATATTGCAAACACCTTGAATATTAGTTGCCACACAGTTAAAACACATATCTACAGCGCATTTCGCAAAACGAAGTCACGTAATCGTATTGAATTGGCAAATTGGGCGCAGCGCTTTATGCCCGCTGCATCCATTGTAACTAGGTGAGCAAGAGTTGTTACTAAATAATCTGAGGTGACCAAATACCCTTGTTTATTCCTTTATTTATGAGCAAAGTTAATGCTTTTTCAATAGCTTGAGAGACGCAAATATGCATAGGCTCGTTATCACTGTATCCTGCTTCAGCCTCAAGTAAGCGCTTGTAACTGATGTAGCGGAAAAACCCTGCTCGCATTTCTTTAGAGAGAACTTTCTTGCTTGTAGCCACTGACAGCAGCACTTGACCAGTTCGCACATCAACTGCACGCATGTAAATAGAAATAATATCTTCACGATAAATTTCTGATGCACCAATTCCAAAATACTCAGCGCCTAAGCCACCTGTTTTGATATTCGTGTCGTAACTGATAATACCTCCCTCTAAAATTATTTTTGCAGTTGTTAGTGGTGGTAATTCAGGTGTTACATTTTCGTTGTCGGTCATAGCTGCGCGAATAATTTTACGTTCGGTGAGTAGATTTTGTAGTCCTTCACGTTCAACAGGAATAAACCAGTCAGTTTCATGTAACGCTTGCATAAGAATAGAGTTAGCGCCTTGGGTGACAGCCGTTGAGAAGGAGCTTACATTTTCTTGAGGTTTATACTGACCTGTTTGATCTCGAAATGAATAAACAGAAACAGGAATGGCTCCTTTTGGTTTTGGCAATGCTTTTAGTTCAGCAAAGGTGTCTGTTAGTGTTATTTCTGTAGCAATTTGTTGTGCCGGAGGCAGTGTTGCTTTGAATGTTGAGCAAGCAGCCAAAAATACTAAAGAGAGTAGTAATGTTAGTATGCGTATCATTATCCGAACCTCGGCACTTCAATAATTGTGATAGTGCCATCAATTAAGTTGGTGATTTGCACCGTGATAGCATCAGATGAACTGGTGATTATTTGAATCTCATAGTCACCACTAACAAAGGTAGAGTCTTGGTTAAAGATACTCTCTTCAACATCATCACCAAAAGCGATATCAGTGATTTCACGGACCATTCTGTTTAGATAAGTTCGCTCTAAAGAATCCTGAAAATTTTCTGCGTAGCTTTTCTCATCAATAGGTGCTTTGTGTTTATTTTGAGCCTGAGCCTTAGATAAAAGCATGTTTGCGTTTAATGGATTACCGCCAAACGATGGATTAATGGGCTTGTAAACTAGCTCAGTAGCGAGCATTAATGGGGAGGTTAAAAATAAGGTCGCGAAAATTATTTTTTTCATTGTTATTACCATCCACTGGGTGCTAAATCTGGAGATGTTTGTTTAAAGCGTGCACGCGCAATTGCATCCATTGCCGCAAACATTGCGCTTTCTACTCTCTCTTTTAGAGGGCCGCCTCTACGTCCCATAAAAGTGACATAAATTAGTTCGTTATTAAGTAAAACTTCAAGTCGAGTTCCGGCGCGAGGAAGTACCGTTTCTTTAATTACAACATGAGTATCAGAGCTGTTAGGTAGGTCTAGCCACAATTGCGAAAAGCCATAGTAAAACTGATGACCAAAGCGACTGATGCTACGATCAAGCACTAAACCGTCAATTTCTACTTCATTAGCATCACAGCGTTGGAATACTGAAAAAAGCAAAATAATGGTTAAAGTTAAGTAGTTGATATTTTTCATAATCGCATCTAAGGAGGGGAGGGCCCCTCCTTATACTCTATTACTGTTGAATGACAGTTGCTGAATTGAAGTCACCAATCTGAGTAACTGATATAACGTTACCACTTCCCATGATAGACCCTTCAACTAGGTTACCTTCACCTACTTGGCTGATTGAAACAGAGTTTTCGTCTCCTGAAACAATAAAAGCACCCTCACTAATACCTGCAACTAAGTTAAAGTTACCTTCTTGCGCAATATCAATACTATTACCAAGACCCTCAATCATAAGATCAATTGCGTTAAGCTCTCCATTTTGAGCTAAATCAACTTGGTTATTCGAGCTTTCCATAATAGAGCTCAAGCTAAGGGTAGCTTCGTTAGCATAGCCATCTTGTGATATAACAATTTCATTCGCATTACTAGCAATGCTGGTATTTGGATAAGATGACTCAATTATTGCGGTATTTAGATCCCCTGTTTGCACCATTTCAATGTCATTATTTGAACCATTAAAGTTAACGGCATGAGCAATATTATCGCTTCCTACTTGAAGTGATATAAATTCGTTATTATTGCCGATAACCCCAAAGTAAGTGGTATTGTTATTGCCATTTTGAACAGACAACATGTCATTTTCGTCACCAATTAACTCCGCGGTTGCTATGTTGTCATCACCATATTGAATACTATCAACTTCGTTATCATTACCTGTGAACACACCTGAATTGAATTCGTTGTTATTTCCTCTTTGCTCAACTTCAATATTGTTTTCATTGCCGTTGATTGAATCAATGCTTACTTGGTTTTCATCACCATTTTGTTCAATACTGATTTCATTTTCATCACCATAGAGTTCAGTGATACTAATTTCATTGTAAGAGCCAATTTGCTCACTGGTAAGTTCATTCATGTTGCCAGTGATGTTGTTAACAGTGAGCTGGTTCCAAAAACCGTCTTGTTCTATTTCTATGGTATTTTCATCACCATAGATGGCATATAGTTTTGCTTCATGCCAAATACCATACTGCTCAGCAGTTACTTCATTAGCACTGCCTTGCATGTTGTAGTTATAAAACCAATTTCCATCGCCATCTTGTGTTACAGTAATGTCATTTCCATCACCATTTATGATATTGATTACTTCATTTGTAATACCAAAAAAACTTGCACCATTTTGAACTACTGAAAGCTGGTTGCTATCACCTATTACTTCAGTTAGAGATCCATTTTGCTCACCATCTTGCGTATAAGACTGTTGGTTGTTATCACCGTAAGTTGTTACAAGAATAAGATTCCCATTGCCCATTTGAACGGCATCGGTCTCATTGCCATCACCTGTGGTAATTATCTCAACTTGATTTGAATTACCTTGTTGTAATGTACTTGCTGCATTTCCTAAGCCTTGGATAGACGTTTGAGAAATGACGAGCAGGTTACCTTGTGCAGTAACACGCTCTACATTTGTCAACGCAGATGTTGAACTTGGTTTATCTGTATTTTGAGCATACGCAGCAGAAGATAAAGCCATTGCTATTGCGCAGGTTAAAATCGATTTAGATAGTTTCACGCTAATCTCCTTAATCAATAAAATATTTTTAGCCGCGATACACAAAGCGTTTTTACAAGGTTGCCGGCTTGTAATTTTGCTACTTAACAGGTGTGCGCGAATCCAAAATGTTTGTGCTATTTACTTGGTGGTGAAACACCAAAACTTCCGTGATTGCGTATGGCATCATTCGTATAGAAAAAAGAACCTTTGTTTGTATATCGAATACAGAGAAGCCCAAAAACGGCTGTGAAAATGGCTACTTCAAAACGTCGTTTCGCTTGTAGCGAATGAAAGAAGATAATTTCGCAACCGAGAGTATTAACTTTATGTTTACTTTACGAAGTGATAAATGGAATGTTTTTGTGATTTTTTTAATCTATTTAAGTCAATTGCTTAGGCTTACTTTTGCTTGGGACCTTTATGAAAATTGGATCTCGTACAAAAAAAGAATGAGAAAGATGGCATGAGTTTCGGCAGGTTAAAGCTAACAAAAAAGCTTGAAACTCTAGATTTAATTTCATTTTAGATCACAAAAAAGAATGAAAATTTTAAGTTCTCTTTGTTTAGGTTTGCGTATTTTTTAAACAGTCACTAAAAAGGTTTTGTTGCCACAAGATTGTGTATCGGTGTTTCAGAGAAGAAATACTCTACGCTGTGTTTTCACAGCGTCTGTTTATGGAATAGCACTATGAAAACAAAATTATCAGCTTTAACACTGGCTATTATTCCACTCCTTACGGTTGGCGCACATGCAAGCACTCAGCCTAATAAACCGGCAAAAAGTGTGGATGAAAATAGCATATTGGTAGTATTTAAAAAAGGAACGTCTGCAGCAGTTCGAGCACAAGCACGCTCTTTAGTTAAAGCAAAAATAAGAGACTTAAATTCAGATGGTATCGATGACCGTTACAAACACATTTTGGGTGGTCGGTTAGCAAACTTTAAGCTTTCAGAAGTAAACCAAAAAGTTGCATTAGAAGCCTTATCTAAACATCCAGCAGTAGAATATGCAGAGCCTGATTATCAGTTACGGGTATTAGGTATTCCTGATGACACTCGTTTTGCTGAACTTTGGGGGATGAATAATACTGGGCAAACAGGGGGAGTTGCTGATGCTGATATCGATGCAGTTGAAGCATGGGACATAACCACAGGTTCAAGTGAGATAATCGTTGGGGTTATTGATACTGGTGTAGATTATAATCATCCTGACTTACAAGCAAATATGTGGGTAAACCCTGGCGAGATAGCTGGGGATGGTATCGATAATGATGGTAATGGCTACATTGATGATGTTTATGGCATAAATGCGATTACAGGAAATGGTGATCCTATGGATGATCAGGGGCACGGATCGCATGTATCAGGTACGTTAGGTGCTTCTGGTAATAATACCCAAGGAGTTGTGGGTGTAAATCATGAAGTATCTATCGCAGGTTGTAAGTTTTTGAGCTCAGCGGGAACGGGTTCTACGTCAGATGCAATTGAGTGTGTTGACTATTTTGTAGCCCTTAAAAATGCCGGTCATAATATTAGGGTAACGAATAATAGTTGGGGAGGAGGCGGCTACAGCCAAGCATTAGCTGATTCTATTACAGCCAGTGAAAATGCAGATATTTTATTTGTCGCAGCGGCAGGTAACGATGGCGTCGACAATGATGTAAACCCTCATTACCCATCTAGTTATGAACATGATTCAATTTTGGCAGTGGCAAATACAACGCATACAGATGAAATGGCCTGGGACTCGCAGTGGGGCTTAACAAGCGTTGATATGGGAGCGCCAGGTAGTGCAATTTTATCAACAGTACCTGGGGGCGGTTATGCTTCTTATTCTGGTACTTCAATGGCTACACCACATGTTGCAGGGGCTGCAGCACTCGTGCTATCAATTAATCCTAATTTAACAGCGCTAGAATTAAAACAGTTACTAATGAGTAGCGGTGATGCTAATGCAAATTTAGCTGGGTTGACAGTTGCTGGCACCCGTTTAAATGTTCATCAGGCACTACTCGATGCAGACCCTGAGCCTAGTTTTAGATTGTCTGTTGCACCACGGAATCAAGAAATTGTAGCAGGTGAGAATGCAAGCTACGAGTTGAGTATTGGCTCCATTGCACAATGGCAAGGTGTGGTTGAATTATCGGTAGACAGCCCTATTAGCGGTGCTGTGTTATCATCAAATACAGCTCAGCCCGGCGAGTCTGTTACTTTAACCGTTCCTACAACTGAACAAACCACTTGGGGAGATTACAGTGTAGCTATAAACGCTGTATCGGGTGATTTGGAGCAACAAGAAGTTGTCGGATTATATGTATTGCCGCAAGGTTTAACCGAGTTTAGCTATCAAAATGACACCCCGATGGCAATTCCTGATACTAACTCACAGGGTATTACATCTACTATTACCATTAATGATGACATCACCGTTTTTGATACAAATACCTTTGTAGATATAACACATACTTGGATTGGCGATTTAATTGTTACCTTAACATCTCCATCAGGTACGATGGTAACCTTACATAATAGGTCGGGTGGTAGTGCTGATGACATCAATGAAACTTATAATTCGGCGGCTTTCAATGGTGAAGTTGCCACAGGTGACTGGACTCTCTTTGTGTCTGATAATGCCAGCTCTGATACAGGTACTCTCAATGCTTGGTCATTAAACTTAACTGGGATTGGAGAAGTCTCTCCTCAACCACCACAAGCTGGATTTACATTTACTGCAGATGGCTTAAATGTTCAGTTTTCAGATGCGAGTACAGATGTAAATGGTGATATTGTCAGTTGGATGTGGGACTTTGGTGAGGGCGCAACAAGCTCTGATGCTAGCCCAACTTATACTTATGCAGAATCAGGAACTTACTCTGTAGCCTTAACAGTGACCGATAGTGAAGGATATACCGATACTGTAACCCAACAACTGTCAGTGAGCTCTGATGTAATTGAACTTGAATTAGTGCGCGCTAATAAAACACGCCTTGGCTACATGCGTGTGCAGCTTGGTTGGGAAGGAAGTAGTGCCGATAGCGTTAACATTTATCGTAATGGCGAGCTGATCAGTACTACAGAAAATACCGGCAAATACCTAGATTTTGAACGTAGAGCAACAGAAAGCTCGTACTCTTATCAGGTTTGTCAATCAGCAGATGTATGCTCAAATGAAGTAACTGTTACATTTGATTAGTGTCTGTTAGCGGTTGTGTTGGTGCACATAAGTATAAAACCGCGCATTTTTGCGCGGTTTTATATGTTTATAGAGCTAAGTTTATTTACCATATGTAGGTAATCGTTTGAATACATTTGAGCGCTTTTAAATCCCCTTTTAGTGTAGTCAAAATCATTAATAATTAAATAAGTTATCTTCTATCAAGCTTGGCGAAATGCATTACGCCAATCTCTAGGTGATAAGCCAAATTGCTTGCGAAAGTGATGCCTTAAAGTAACAGCAGAGCCAAAACCACATTTTTCTGACAAGTGCTCTAATGATAAATCGGTTGCTTCTAGTAATTGCTGTGCATAGTTTAAACGCTGATTCAAAAGCCATTGTCCTAGGCTTTGCCCTGTAAGAGACTGAAAATGGCGGGTGAAGGTTCGTCGGCTCATATGCATTTGTTTTGCAAGTTCATCTATTGTGTGTGTGGCACACAGATTTTTTTGTATTTGTTCAAGTAATGACGCTAAGCGCTCGTCTGCAACATTGTTTGGTACTGGTAAAGCGACGAACTGCGATTGCCCGCCTGTTCGATAGGGAGCTGTTACCATTACCCTTGCTATGGCATTGCTGTGCTTACTACCTAAGTACTGACGTACTAAGTGTAAACAGCAATCAATGGCTGCTGCGGTTCCTGCCGATGTATAAAGCTGGTTATGTTTAAGGTAAAGCACTTGATTGTTAAGCTTCACTTTAGGAAAACGTGCTTTGAAGTCATTGCTATAGGCCCAATGGGTGGTTGCTTCAATATTATCTAAAAGCCCAATGTGCGCTAACGCATAAGCTCCTAAGCAAAGTCCTACAATAATAGCGCCACGCTGATGCGCGGTTAGCAAGCTGGTTGTTAATTCTTTAGAGGGAATTGTTTCAGGGAATGGCCAAGACGGAATAATTATAATATCTGCCTGATCAAACTTTGAAATTGAATGACGCGCTTGAATATCAAACCCCGAGCTTGAAGGCATTACAGCTTTACTTTCGCTGCACACTGCTAAGTTAAATTCTTTGATGCCTGCCGAGCGAGCACCCTCACCAAACACCATGCATGGTACTGCAAGATGAAATGGGCTGATATTTGGAAATGCTAATACTGCAACGTTCAAGGTAAAGCCTTATCAGATACTTTGGCCCAATATTATCGATAAATGGTGTTTGGGTCACTGTTTGCTGCGTTAAAAATTAAGCAAACTGTGCCACAACACAACTCTAAAAGGTTCTCACAATGACAAATACAGCTTTATTGATTATCGATTTACAGAATGATTATTTTGCAGGTGGCGCATTTCCTCTATGGCAGGCTAAACAAGTAAAAGATCAGCTTGTTGAGGTAATAAAACAAGCAACAGAATGTGGCATTTTACCTATCCATATTCAACATGTTGCTGAATCACGACAAGGCTTGGCTCCTTTTTTTAACCAAGATACGATAGGGGTCAATATTCATCCTGATATTTTAAAAGCAGCACCAGAAGCCCCTGTGGTTGTAAAACACTATGCAGATAGTTTTTATCAAACAAATCTCGATGATATTTTAAAGCAGCACGGTATTAAAAAACTTTTGATCGCAGGTATGATGACTCAAAACTGTGTGACTCATACGGCAATATCTGAGCAAGCAAAAGAATACGACGTGGAAGTCTTAACGGATGCGTGTACAACCGTTACTGAAATGCTTCACTTAATCGCTTTAAATGCCCTTGCCCCGCGAGTAAAGCTATTAGAGTCAAATCAAGCTTTGCTTAGTTTGCAAAGTAATTAATATTCGCAAAGGCTGAAATAACATCTTTGGCAAATGCAATGCGAGGATGCTTTAACGCGCCTTTGTTCCATACTAAGTAAATTATGTTTTCTGGGCCTACAGGGCCCAGTTGTACAAGCTCTCCAGCTTTTATCTGATCGCGGCATAGATAATCAGGCAACACAGAGTAGCCAATACCTGAGCGAATAATATTGCTAATTGCACGAATGTCAGGGCAAATAGCTATCACGTTTGAGTGGCATTTTGCGTTGAACACAGACTCAAAGTATTGCCTAATTAGAGGCAGCTCTTCATCATAAGCGACAACATTGTAGCTTGAGAGAAGGTCTGCGGTGATGGTGCTATCTTTAACTTCTCTTCCGTGAAGGCGGTTCATTACTAAAATAAGCTTTTCTCTATCAAGCACTAAGCTGTCAAAAAGTGAAGGATCGGGTTCGGAGGCGGCAATAGCGATATCTGCTGCACCAGATTGCAAGGCATCAAAAATACTCACCTTATTACCAATATGCAGAACAAGGTTTACATTGCCAGATTGCAATAAGTTGGCGATTTGTGGCCCTGACACACTACTAATATATTCGGCAGGCCCTGCGATATTTACAGTGCCATAGACGGCACTTGAGCGGGCGCGGATTGACATAATTTTTTGCTCTAAAATATCAATGTGACCAGACACTTGCAGTGCTAAATCGTGCGCAGCGGCGGTCGGAGTAACTCCGCGAGCTTTGCGTTCAAACAACGCTTTACCAACGACTGACTCCATGGCTTGAATATGGGCCGAAACCGAAGGTTGCGACAAACCGAGGTTAGCTGCTGCTTTTGTTATATTTTTGCAGCGATAAACTTCCACAAAGGTTTTTAGCTGTGTGAGGTAAGACATAAAATAGGCGAGCCATAAATTTTCTGATTGCTTCTCTTAATTTATCCGAATTCACACAAGCGCGCAAACAGCCTATTCTAGATGCATTCAAATAAGAGGATAAATCATGAACAAGGTTTTGCAGTGTTTAACATTCGTAGCAGCTTCGACTATGTCATTATTTGCTGTGGCAAGTGAAGGCGAGGTATTAGTCATTTTATCAAGCGAGACAACCATGGAACTTGCTGGTGGGCACAGCATTGAGACAGGTTATTACCTTAACGAGTTTGGTGTACCTGCAAAAGCTCTCGCAGATGCGGGCTATGAGCTTGTGTTAGCAACGCCAAAGGGGAATGCTCCGCAGGTTGATAAAAAATCAATCAGCGTAGATTACTTTGCTGGTGATGAGCAAAAAATGAGAGAGATCCAAAAATTTATTGCATCGTTACCCAATATTAATGATACCGCTAGTTTGAGTGAGATTTTGGCAGGCGGTTTGAGCCAATATGATGCAGTGTTTATCCCTGGTGGTCATGCTCCGTTGATTGATTTAGCAAATAATCCTGAAGTCGGTGAAATTTTGCGCCACTTTAATCAACACGGTAAACCTACGGCGGCAATTTGCCACGGCCCAATTACCTTATTATCGGCACAAACTGAGCCGAAGGCGTATTACAGTGCAATCCAAACTGGGCAGACGGCGTCAGCAAGCAATTGGATTTATGATGGCTATAAAATGACAATATTTTCTGATCCAGAAGAGCGAGTGTTTGAAAGCAGTTTAGAAGGTAAAAAGCTTAAGTTCTATCCGGCTATGGCAATGGAAAACGCTGGTGGAAATATGGCATTTGCCAGCGAGTGGCAGCCTAACGTGGTTGTTGACCGCGAACTCATTACGGGGCAAAACCCATTTTCAGATACGTTGTTAGCTGAAAAACTATTAAAAATGTTAGCAAAGTAAATTTGTAAAAGTATTACCTATCAAAAATTTAGGAGGCAAATCGATGCTAAACTTTATTTATAAAAATCAAACAGAAATTTTATTTGGTAAAGGTCAAATTAGCGAAATTTCATCACGCTTACCAACCGATGCAAAGGTGTTGTTACTCTACGGTGGTGGCTCAATAAAGAAAAACGGCGTATACGACCAAGCTATGAGTGCACTAGCCGATGTTGACGTTATAGAGTTTGGTGGCGTTGAGCCAAACCCAACTTACGAAACACTGATGCAAGCGGTTACAACGGCAAAAGAGCACCATGTTAACTTTATTTTAGCTGTTGGTGGTGGCAGTGTTATTGATGGCGCTAAGTTTGTTGCTGCAGCCTATAACTATGCTGGGGAGCCGTGGGATATCCTTGTTAAAGGGGCAGAGTTTAGCAATCCTTTACCAATCGGTGCGGTATTAACCTTACCAGCAACAGGCTCTGAGAGTAATGGTAACTCAGTGGTAACTAAAAAAGAGACGTCACAAAAGCGCGCTTTTTCGTCACCAACAGTACAACCTGTTTTTGCTGTACTTGATCCTGAATACACGTTTTCGTTGCCTGCACGTCAGGTAAGTAATGGTGTGGTGGATGCGTTTGTTCACGTTATTGAGCAATACTTAACGTACCCTGTTAATGCACCATTACAAGACCGTTTTGCAGAAGGTATTTTGCAAACCTTGATTAGCGAAGGGCCAAAGGCGCTAAGCGAGCCACAAAATTACGATGTTAGAGCTAATGTGATGTGGTCGGCTACGATGGCACTGAATGGTTTAATTGGCCAAGGTGTACCGCAAGATTGGTCTACACATATGATTGGCCATGAGTTAACGGCACTTTATAACCTTGATCATGCACAAACGTTGGCGATTGTTCTACCTGCCTTAATGCATGTTCAAAAAGAACAGAAATCAATTAAAATTCAGCAGCTTGGTGAAAGAGTGTTCGGACTAAATTATAGCGACGAAGCTGAGCAAATCGATAAAACGATTAAAGCTGTACAGGACTTCTTTGAGGCCATGACGGTGAAAACACGTCTAGCTGATTATGACCTTGACGAGCAAGCTATTGAGGCCGTTGTTGCTAATTTAGAGAAAAACGAGCTAACGAAATTAGGTGAGCATGGTGATATTGATTTAGAAAAGGTGAAATCAATCTTAGCATTAGCACTTTGAGTTAGTTAAAACTTAATATGAAGGGGCGTAATAGTGATTAACTGTTACGCCTTTTTTAATGTCTAAAGCCCAAGCAATAAGCAAAGTGGGCAATGGCAAAATAGTCTAGATGCCAGAGCGCATTGAGTCTTTGCTCCTAAAAACTGCATATTCACAGAAGCAGTGCCTTTAACTTCAGTACTACCTAAAGCAGCTTGCTGTGGCAGTTTTTAATAATGCTATCTGTGTGTTTGATGGTGCGGGGAACATAACAAAGGGTTGACCGTGAGGTTATTAATTTCAATGTAAAAGTACGAGACAAGGAGCGAAAATAACGGGGTGTTATATTGGTTGATGAGTGAATACGTTCGCTAAGTGAAGCAAGAATTATGTTGTATTTTTTAGCATTTTTAACATGAAGGATACAATTACCTTGACCGTGTGTTTCTGATAAGGGAAAATGCACGGTTTTTAAATTAAAAATAGAACTTAATACCAACATCTAAAGTGAACTCACCTCCGGCTATTGTTTAATCGAGAGCTAAAGCACTACCTTAAGGATAGGGAAATGACCAAACTAACATGTCTAGCGATGCTTTTACTTAGCACGCAAGCTATCAGTGCGACTAAAAGCACACCTGAATATAATCAATTTGGCGATGCGACTTATTCAAATTCGCAACCAATTAATTATGACGAATCTTATTTTACAAGTCGCGCACAGCAAAATATAGCGCCGACTACTTCGTTGAGTAAAACCTTAGCGACAACAACTACATCAGAATTAGAAAACATAGAGCTTACCTCGGTGTTTCGCCGTTTTTCATTAAGTAATTCAACAGGTCTCAATGGTCTTTATGCTGTTGACTTGTTCGGTAACGGTAATAAGCAAATTATTTCGGTGCAACAAAACGATTTTAATATTATTGAGTATAAAGATAATCAATATTCAGTCGTTGAAGGTTTCGATTCTCAGGATTACATTACTGATAGTACATTGGTAAAAAGCATTGCCGATGATACATATTATTTAATACTTATGACGAGCAGTCAGATAGTAAAAATTAACTTACTAACAATGAAAGTCGAAAGTACTAAG
This sequence comes from Pseudoalteromonas sp. PAR1, assembly GCF_947311895.1. NCBI lineage: Bacteria > Pseudomonadati > Pseudomonadota > Gammaproteobacteria > Alteromonadales > Pseudoalteromonadaceae > Pseudoalteromonas > Pseudoalteromonas sp. PAR1. The sequence goes on from NZ_CAMZMY010000003.1 coordinate 18,409, forward strand.
AATGTAGTTTCTAGCCAATCAGTTACGGCAAGAGATATTAATAACGATGGTCAGGACGAGCTTATTGCTATTGCCAATAGCCAGATTTTAATACTAGACCAGTCAGACCTTTCTGTTATTTCAGAGCTTGAGTATTACGGTAACAAATTTGTTGTTGGTTCGTTTACCGAGCAAAATGTTCACGAATTAATGCTTGAAGATGGCAAGTTGTATCGTATCTCTGAAAATACAATAGATTATATAAAAACACTGAACAGCCAACTAACAGGTATCCATTTACAAAGTGTTGATACAAACCAAGATGGCTTAGATGAAGTCATTAATGGCCAAGGCTGGTATTCAATTGAGTTAATCAGTCCAAATACAGACAGTATTGTGTGGACAGCCAATAGTGATTTAGATATTTCAAAAATTATAGTTGCAGATATCAATAATGACGGTGCCCAAGAGCTAGTATATGGCGATGGTCAGTGGGGGCAAATTCATGCTTTGACTTTAAGTTCTGGCGAGGAGTTTTGGCAAATCAATAACCCTGAACACAGTGTTTCAAGTATTTTGGTGGATGATTTTAATCTTGACGGCAAAACAGATATTGCATGGGGAGCGGGTTACACATCTTCAGGTGATGACGGGTTTTATATTCATACCGTTGAAGATAAGTCTATGCAATGGTCGCAAACGATCACTGTCTATTCACAATTTTTGCTAGGACTTGCTGATATTGACGGTAAAGGTGGAATTGATGTTATTTTTTCTGAGAATGGCACAAATAAGCTTCAAGTTATTGATATAGAAACAAAAGAGCAGGTGTTACCTAGCATTGCTTTGACCGATGGCTGGAATGACTACCAGTATGTGATTACTGCTGATTTATTCAATGATGGCAAAAACTATTTAATTGTTGCTGGCTCAGAAACTTACACTGGAAATATACAAGTATTTTCACCAGAAAATGGAAACTTACTGTATACAGTTCCTTTTCAAAGTGGCGACCAAATTTCAACGATTGAAGCCCATGACATCAATAACGATGGTCTATTAGAGCTGATTGTAGGTAACGGCGCATCACACACCGGCAGTGAAGGCTCTTATATACGAGTTTTTAATGGGCAAACGGGTGAGCTACTTAAGCAATCACCTCGCTTACAGAACTTTTGGGGTGGGGTTTCTGGCATAGTCGCAGGCATAGATACACAGCAAAGCAGTAAAGAATTATTTGCTTTAACAGCTAACCAATTAGTTAAATATAATTACACTGATAATAGTGTCACTAATTACTCTTTAAACGACAGTTTTAAGTCGCTAGAGGGTGTTGTTGTTGATGGTAAAAAAGCGCTTTATGTTGCCAACCAGTATGGCCTTTTATTCTCGTTCAAAGAATCAGGAGAAATGTCAGAAGTTGCGCAACTATGTGACAATTCATTAAACAATATAGTATCTACACGCGCAGGCTTCATCTTATTTAGTTGTGAAGATAAGTTTGGAGAGTACGACTTAATTAATGATGAACTGCTTTATGAAGTAGCGCGTGCAAATCAACGCAGTTCTATTGTGAGTGCAACATACAAAGGTGTGGACTATTCACTGCTTTCAGGAAAATCTATAGAGGTGTTCTCGAATGAAGCCGCAGCACCTTTAGCTACACCGCAAGATAGCGAGGTAACATCTCATGTGCTTGCAGCAATCGACGTTAATCTTAATTTGAGTGATATTGATTTTGTAGTGTTTGAAAATAGCCCTAGCCTTGGCCAATTAACGTTTATTGACCGCAAAACAGGGCAGTTCACATATACGCCTAACGGCACTGTAGGTGTTGATGAATTAGCGTTTTATACAGTAAAAGGTCGTTCACGTTCTGAGCTCGCAAAGTTCACAGCTACTTTAACAAATCAGGCGCCGGTCGTTGAAAACTCTACGATTAAAACACACTGGAATACACCCTTGATACTTAATTTGCCAGCCTCTGATGCAGATGATGAGCAACTTATTTTCACTGTAAAAAATGAGCCTCAACATGGTCATATTGAGTTACTTGATCAAAACATGGGTGAAATTAAATACACGCCGAGTGGTGAATCTTTACAGCCTGTTTCAATTACTTTTACCGCGCAAGATTCCCTTGAAGAGACGGCACTTGCCAATGTTGTTGTTGAATTAACAAATACCACACCAACAGCTACAGATTTAAGTTATGAAACTTATTACTCAACGGTAGTTAATGGTCGTTTTATTGGCAATGATGAAGATAGTGATGAGTTAGAATTTGAGCTAGTAACAAGCCCAAGTTCTGGCGAGCTTAGTTTTGATAAGGACACTGGCTTGTTTGTCTACGAGCCTGCGGGTGAGTCGACTTATGCTGTTAACTTTAGTTACCGAGCAAAAGACAGATTTGCTTCTTCAGAGGCTAAAACTGTCGTGATTAACGTAGTTGGCAAAGCTGACAACTCAAGTTCTGATTCAGGTTCTGGTGGTAGCGTGTACTACTTAATATCTTTGCTGTTAGCCATGGTCGCGTTTAGACGTAAACTTAAGCTATAAGTAAAAGTAGTTTATTTATGCTGTATCAATTTACTTGGTGCAGCATTTTTATGTCTGCTGTTAAATATCGGCATCACGAAAGATAAATAGTTCACAAAAAAAGCCTCCGTTAGGAGGCTTTGGCTTAGGTATATCACCTACAACAACATAATGAGTTAGAAGGTACCGCGAATACCTACGTAGTATTGGCGACCTGTAAAGTTGGTTGTCGCAATGATTGACTCATCGTTATTAAAGTAACGATCGAAGCGCTCATTGGTTAAGTTTGTCACATTGAATGTCAATGAGTAATTGTCATTGATTTTATATGACGAGCTTAAATCAAGCTGTTGGTAGTCGTTTACATGACGAGGGCCTGCGAAGAAACCAAATGATGGCTCAAGTAAGTATTTCTCACGATAGTTGTAAGATAAACGAACTGATGCTGGACCTTTTTCATAGTAACCAACTAAGTTATATACATTCTTAGATAGACCTGTGTAGCTGAATGTTTGACCTTCAAAGCCATCACCAAAGTTAGTGTCACTGTCTGTATAAGTGTAGTTTGCTAACATGCCTAAACCATCAAATGGAGCAGGTAAGAAATCAAACGTTGTTTGGAAACTTAACTCAGCACCAGAGATAGTTGCAGAAGCCGCATTTCGTGGACGGTCTACAGATGCCCAATCAATTCCAGCGATTGTTTCTGGCGCACTTGAATTAAATACGAAACCATCGATCTCTTTTTGGAATAATGCACCACTTAGAAGACCTGTGTCGTTGAAGTACCACTCAAGTGATAAATCGAATGAATCAGATTCAAACGGTTCAAGGGCCGGGTTACCAGCAGAACCTGTTAAAGTTGTAGTACTAAATGTAAAACGCGGTGAAAGCTGTGAAAGCGTTGGGCGTGTTACAGTTTTACTTGCACCAAAGCGTAAGTACACTTCGTCAGTTAATTCAGCATTTAAGCTTAAACTAGGTAAGACATTTGTGTAATTACTGCTCGTTGAGCTTGTTTCACCAACAACATCGTAGTCACCGGCACTGCGGATGATGATTTCTACAGGTAGTGCACCCGTTGCTTCTACATCAGTTTTGACTGCACGTACACCAACATTACCTTTTACTGGAATGTCTGCAACGTCAAAGGCCATGTTTGCTTTGATGTAAGCCGCGGCAATGTCTTCTTCAACTTTGAATGAGCTGATGCTATCAAACTGTCTTTCAACACCATACTTGTTGTGGAAATCAGTTGGGTCACCAATAACAAAGCTACGTATTACATTTGCATCTGGCGCTTCACCTAAGAAATCGTCAACAGGGAAGTCAAGTAAGTTGATTGCAGATGTTGGTAGTACCGCAGGAACACCATTTGCACCAGTAAAGCTATTACCTACATATGCTTTGATCTCTTTTGCACGTTGTGTGTAACGTACACCAGCTTCAAGACTTGTGAAATAGTCATTGTCTAAGAAGTATTTGGCATCAAAAGCGAATGATAAAGACGTATCTTTTACATCACGGGCATTTGAATTACCAAATGCAACACGGTAGTTGTCAGGATCATTCAGATCAGTGCCTGTAACATATAGATCAGGAATACCATTATCTGGATTACGTGCGTCATATACTACGTCTGCAAAGGCTTGTAGTAGTACGCTCTTCAGATCACGTGTTTGCTCGCCTTTTGAATAGCCGATATCAAAATCAAGTACCCAATCTTCATTTGGTGCCCAGTTCACGTGTGTACCAAGTGCTAGAGTATCTGATTCAAGTTTAGTTAATTCTGATACACTTCGGAATTGTGTTTGTGGTGCAACGGCATAAACAAGATTATCGTTTTCAACAACAGCTTCAGTAACTAAGAATGGGAAAATACCACCTACACCACGACCGTTAGGATCATTAATATCGGCAGCTACCCATTGACTTGGATCTTGTGGGCCACGGAATTGGAAACGAGCAGGCAGTTGCAGTGCTGTCTCATCAACATCGAATGTTGCATATAAACCATCGAATGTAATGTTCAACTCATCGCTTGGCTGAAATTCAATAACTGCATTTAAACCTGTACGAGTTCTCTCATCACCATAGTATTGAGTTAGTGGCTCAATTGGGTATAGAGAGTTAGGGTAATCGATACTACCATCGTTAGTACCACCTGGAACTGTGGCAAGATCAGGGCGAATTTCAACACCGTCTCCTGTACCTGGGCCAAAGTTTACATTACCCCAAGAGAAGTATTCATCTTCACGCGTTTGACGTTCTGAATAGGTAACACCTACAAGTACACCAAACTTTTCATCATCAGATTTCCAGTTCACGATACCTGACAAGCGAGGATCTGTTGAATCTGCAAGTTCACTGTAAACACCTTCGGCTGACCAAGCACCCGAAAAGCCTACTTCATCAGCATCAAGCGGTTTACGCGTTTTAATATCTGCGTTACCACCAATACCGCCTTCAAGTTGGTCTGCTGAAACGGTTTTATACACGTCCAGTTGTCCAATTAACTCAGAAGGAAGTACATCAAGAGAGAATTGACGGCCAATACTACGGCCAGACGATAATGAACGACCGTTTAGTGTTACCTGTGTAAAGTCAACTGGTAAGCCACGGATTTGTACATATTGACCACCAAGGCGACCATCTGTACTACCATTCGTGCCACCATTTGGGCTACCACGAGGACGGTCTATCGAAATACCCGGAACACGTTGCAACGACTGCGCGACGTTTTCATCGGGAAATTTACCCATATCCTCAGCAGCAATTGAATCAAGAATTTTGTCCGACCCGCGTTTTGTCGCGATGGCTTCTTTCAAGCTCAATCTTACGCCGCTGACTGCAATTACTTCGATATCATCATTTTTAGCATCCTGTGCTTGAGTATTCTCCTCCGCCGCTACTGTGCTTCCCATTAGAGAGAGCGCTACAGATAAGGCTATTTGGCTTCTGGTGAATTTCATCATATTGACCCCCATCGCTCTAAGCGTATTGTTATCGTGAATGTTCAAATGTCCATTCAGTGATATATAAAGACTAAAATTCCGTCAACGCGCTTTAGTGATTACGTTGTTTAGATTTCTTAGTTAAAATTTTGCCAAGATTAATGTTTTATAAATGAAACAAGTTGGTTGCAAACCTGTTAACAAGACGTTTTCTGAATATTCCTGAAAAACGCTTTTTCACCAGAAAAACAGCACGTACCAAAAGACAAATAAGTATTTAAAAGTGGGGAGGTGAGGTAAGTGCATAATTAGTTGTGCATCCGTCAATTCTCGTCGTTAAAGCCCATTTTCTTTGAGATTAACAATGACGTGTCTTTAAGTTTTCTAATTACCTCATCAAAATTAGCATTACGAGATTCATCACGATACATAAGTATCGATGTTAATAACACGGCCACTGCATTATGGTAGTAATCAAATATAGGCACACCGATATCGTATACGCCTGTCAAAACAGGGCTGGGCATAGCTTCATGGCCTTGCTCTTTTACCCTTAACCAAATATTTCGCAGTGCCATCAAATCAAGTGAAACCTCGGGGTGATTCTCTTGATATGCCTTAAGCATGCGCTCGCGATTATCATAAGATGCAAAAGCAAGTAACACATGACCAGCACAATTATCAGTGAGCGGGCCTCGCCCTCCGACTGGTAAGGTTAAGCAGTTACTGTTGGTGTCATAATCTTGGTGCGAAAGTATTAAACCGCCGCCATCGGAGTACACGACTAAATGACAAGATTGTTGAATTTCGCTACAAAGCGTTTGAATGATCGGAAATGCAACGTTGTTTAAATGGTGGACTGGGGCGTACCGGTGGGTTAGTCGATATAGTTTTAGGGACAGTCTGTAAACACGTTCTTGCTGAAAAAACTCAAGATAATGTAAATCATTTAGTACTGCGACCATACGAAATATTTCAGCTTTAGATTTCCCTAATGAATCAGAAATTTGCGTAAGGTTAAGGCCTTCAGGAGTTTTTGCCAGTAATTCTATAATGGCCATGCCTTTCTCAAGAGCAGGTGCTTTATACTTGGTATCTTTCTCAGTCATTGGGTACGTCTAATTACTTATAAAAAGAGGTTGGTGGTCATACATAAGTGTAGACTTTTTGTTAACTTATGCACTTTTATATCGCTGAAAAAAGCGGTAAAAGTATGTGTATATCTCATCTATTTCGTTTTGGTCAATAAACCAATTCTTATTTTTATATAAAAATTATAGCGTTAAGCTGCCTATAAATTATTCATCAAACGTTTTTTAAACAACGTTTAGCCTCCATTGAACCAAAACATAGCTAGGCAATAGTTAACAGTCTGCTTTGTAAATTTCATGTTTTAAATGTGAATGTTTTGTATTTGAAACCCTGCTTGCGTTTAGTTTCATTAAAAAAATCTCATTCATGTCAAAGTCACAAGTGATTGACCTAGTAAGTCGTCCGTTACTAACGTAAGTAACAGTGCATCAGTTGCTAGGAATAAAATTGTGAAAGTAGGTATTTGTGGTTTAGGTGACCGTTTGAGTTATGTCGCCAAAGTTATGCATGAGCTAATCCCAAACTTTAATTTGGTCGCTTTTGCTGATCCGGAATCTGTAAAAGTTGAGTACATGGAGTCCCATGGTATTTCAATGCGATCTTATGATGATCTTGCGGATATGTTAGCTAATGAGCAGTTAGATATGTTGATGATTGGATCACCCAATCATATGCATTTAGAGCATCTTAGATTAGGAATTGAAGCAGGTTTACTGATTTTTGCAGAAAAGCCAATTGTCATGTCAGAGCAGCAAACCTATGACGTACTTGAACTTATCGCTAAGCATAATGCGTTCGATAAAATTCTGGTAGGCATGGTTTTACGCTATGCTCCTTTATACAAAGATTTAATTGCAGCTGTTTCTTCAAAGCTATTGGGTGACATTACAAGTATTGAAGCATCTGAGCATATTCCACCAGAACATGGTGCATTTTTTATGCGTGATTGGCGTAGACACCATGGTTTGTCTGGGGGCTTCTTACTTGAGAAATGTTGTCATGATCTTGATCTTTACCAAGGTCTTGTGAAGAGCCGTCCAAAAAAACTTGTTAGTTTTGGTGGTCGTAAAACATTTACGCCAGAAAACAAACACCTTGGTAAACACCCTGTTTATCATCAACGTAAGTCACGTTGGAATGGTATTGATGAAGTGTTTGATAACGACTCGGAGTTGGTGGATCACCAAACAGCGCTTATTGAGTATGAAAACGGCATAAATTTAAGTTTTCATACAAATTTGAACGTACCGAATGATTATCGTCATTTCAGTGTGTTTGGCACGATTGGTATGGCTGAAGGGGATTTTGTACGAAATTACTTTAAAGTACATGACTGTATTACCTCAGGCGCTCTTATCGATAAGTCATACATACATGATGATTCAGTTTCTATGCACTACGGTGCTGAAGAGGAAATGGCTGCCGATTGGATTGCTTACTTTGAAAATGGAACACCGTTACCAGTTTCAATTGTTGATGCTTTACAGGCTGGCTTAACGGCTATCAAGCTAGATGAAGCTCGCCAAACCGGCACAATTATAGACATGACTGAAACATGGAAAAAATTTGATAGCTACCTAAATAAAAATTAAAAGCATTGGGAGATTCACATGGTCTTAATTGATTGGTTAATAGTTGCGTTTTATGTAGTAGCAGCCGTTGTTATAGGGATGCTCTTTACAAAAAAGGCCAGTGAAAGTACGGCTGATTTTTTTGTTGCAGGTCGATCATTACCTTGGTACATAGCTGGCACATCCATGGTGGCAACGACGTTTTCCTCAGACACCCCCTTGTTTGTGGCAGGGGCCGTGCGTGAGCAGGGCATCTACGCAAACTGGATCTGGTGGGTTAGCGTAATCGGGGTAATTATCTCTGTATTTTTCTTTGCTAATTTGTGGCGTCGCTCTAAAGCACTGACAGAGATTGAATTAATCTCACAGCGTTATGATAAGAGCTTAGCCACAGATTTTTTGCGTATATTCAAAGCGATATTTGATGGTGTATTTGTAAACTGCATCATTATTGCTTCGGTTACGTTAGCAATGTCAAAAATTATAGTGGTAATTTTAGGGCTCTCACCAGAGCCCTTATTTGCAATTCCTTTATTTGGCGACATTACTGCGACGACATTAATTCTTATTGTATTAGCGGTTGCTGCTGTTGTTTATACCGCTATGTCGGGTTTATATGGTGTTGTGTACACCGACCTAATTCAATTTGCGCTCGCTATAATTGGTTCGATGGTTTTAGCTGTTATCGTTTATGTTGATTTGCAAGATCATGGAGGTATCGTAGCTGCAGTTGAAGCGTCACCTGGCTTTAATAGTGATACGTTAAAAATGATCCCTGATTTTGAGTGGGATCTAAAAACAGCCACTTTCTTAATTTTGGTTTGCATAGGCTGGTTAAACTATGCCCCAGGGTTTGGCTTTTTCCTTCAGCGAACATTAGCTGCGCGAAGCGAAAAAGATGCCATGCTGAGCTTGTACTGGTTTGCGTTTTGTCACTTAGTATTGAGAAGTTGGCCGTGGATCATTGTAGGTGTGGCGTCATTAGTGTATTTCCCAGCGATCGCCGATGCCGAACAATCTTATCCTATGATGATTGATGAGTTTTTACCTGTAGGTTTAAAAGGCATTATGGTGGCGTCGTTACTTGCTGCCTTCATGAGTACTTTAGATACGCAGCTAAACTGGGGGTCGTCATACTTGGTCAACGATGTTTACGAGCCTTATTTAGTGAAAGGACGTGAAAAAGCGCATTATATAAAAGTTGCACGCATCAGCATGCTAGCACTCACTCTGTTTGCTCTAATAGTCACGACTCAGCTGGAGAGTATTTTGGGAGCCTATGAGTATATTACCGTTATCATTATTCCGATTTCAGTTGTATTAATAGCTCGTTGGTATTGGTGGCGCATTAACGTTTGGTCAGAAATAAGTGCACTTTTATCTGCAGTAATTGTAGGTAATGCAATGATGTATATTTTACCTGATGAAGGCGATGCTAAATGGTTTGCTGTTCGTATGCTGATAACCACATGCGCAACTTTGGTTATTAGCTTAATTGTGACATTGGTTACAACGAGCAAAACACCCAGCCCGAAAACAATTGAATTTTATAGCCGCCTTAAGATTCACGGTAGAGGATGGAAAAAAGTAAGAGACATCACAGGTATAGAGCCAATAGCAGCTGGAATTAAAGATAATGCTATTGCCTGTGTCGCGAGTATTATCTTTATTTATTCCCTACTGCTTGGCATAGGTAACGCCCTGTTTGAAGATTGGTCTACCTTTGGTTATTACTTAATATTCATAATTGCATCTGGTTGGGTGGTAAAAATTAAGATGCCAAAAGTAATAGCTTCATTAAGGCAAGAAGTATAACAAAAGAGTTTTTTAGTTGTGTCGCAAGCCATGCAGTGCTCTTGTAAAGAGCATTTGCATGGCTTTTTTTTGTTTAAAAAATAGATTTTAAACACTTCAGCATACTGTTTATTTATAGCCATTTTATATCTGAAACGTAATTATTTTTAATGTCTTACAGATAAAACATAGAGAGAATAGTGATGTGTAACTTTGTAATTTATTTGTTAATTAAAAGCGGTTGTGTAGACTCATATTATAGCCTTTAATCATCAGTGGTTTAGAAATAATGAATAATAAACTCCTCAAAATCGTTCCAAGCATTGCTCTAGCTTTTGCTTCATTGAGCGCTTGCTCATCAGAGTTACCTAAAGAGGTAAGGTGGATGCAAGATGCCAAGTGGGGCATTAGCCATCATTATCTGGCAGGTGGGACGCTAGATAACGCTTGGTATCAAATTACCGATTATGATGAATGGAATAACTATGTAAATGGATTTGATGTTGACGCTTATGCACAAAAGGCAGAAAAACTAGGTTACAGGTATGTGATTTTTACCTTGACCCAGAATCGCGGTTATTTGTCTACAACCAGTGAGATATACGATTTACATTCACCTGCTTGTCCAAAGGTTGAGGTTGCTCCAGGTTGTAAAACTCAACTTAACTCGAATCAAGCTGATTACACCCCATCACGAGACCTTGTTTTGGATTTGGCGCTTGCACTTAAAGCAAAAGGCATCAAGCTAATTGCATATCTACCTTCTCATTTAGGAGATAGATGGACGGGCACAAAAGTGAAAGCGCCTTATCCAGATTGGTTTTTAAAAGGGTTTATTAGTGAGCGAGCAAAAAAATGGGGCGATAATATTGCTGGTTGGTGGTTTGATGGTTGGTACCAAGCTGATGAGTCAGAGCAAGAATTAGCTGCAAACAATGCTTACCCAGTTGCTGATAAGTTAGCTGAGTCAGTGCGAAGTGGTAATCCTAATGCTGTTATCACTATTAGTGATGGATTTGACTATAGCTTCATTCCAAATGACCCACAAAGTAACTACACCCAAGGTGAGCATAATGAGCTTCCGCCCATTCCTGAATCAGGCGAAGTGACAACAGCACTTGGCACTAAAGTGCAGTGGCATGGCTTTACATATACATCACTGGAAGACCCACTTTTTGATGGTTGGGGTCAAGTAAAACGAAGCCTAAAATACAGCAATGAAGAAGTCGCCGAGCGGGTGAAAGCTATTTCGCAAGTCGGGGGGGTTACCACTTTAGATGTTGTGATTAATCCAAATGGCACTTGGTTAGTTGACCGCTTGGTGCAGATCCAAACAGTCGGTAATACAGTGGGTACAACGCAAGATACAACTTACTCAGGCCTTGAATTAGTCAACGATGATGATCCACGTATCCAATACAGTGAGAATGGGAACTGGCAATCTGTAAGCCAAACGAATACTGGAGAGTATAAGCAAGATATGCACATAACCGAAGTAAATGGAGCTTATTTTAGTTACCAGTTTACTGGCTCGAGTATTGTCTTTGCTACTTCAAAAGCTGTAAACCAAGGTGACGTAGAAGTGATCTTGGATGGTCAATCACAAGGGACGTATTCAATTTTTGACGGTAACAATTATCGACAAGTACAAAGCATTGTTTTTGAAAAGCATGACTTGGCAGCGGGGCCACATACTTTAACCGTTAAGAAAGTTTCGGGTGATGTTATGCCCGTTGATGTTGTGTTATCGAAAAAACCTGAAGAATATAAAGCCAAATCGCAATAGCGATACCTAAATCAAGGGTGGAGTGATGTCCCCCTTTTTATTCTAGAGCAAGCTTAGAGTCGTCCAAATTGTGCGTTTTTAAGCTTGCTTTTTCTTGTCTATATTGAGTTTACCTCTAAAAATCTGCTGCACCTTACATTTCCTTTTACCGTTTGCTAAAAATAATGCTATATTTGTGGTTCTTACAAAAGTAATAAAATAATACAAATAAAAATCAATGATCAGGTTTCAATATGACATTACACACTAATAGCCCGCTAGTAGAGCAACGTGCCGACCCGTTTGTGCATAAGCACAGCGACGGCTTTTATTATTTTACCGGTTCTGTACCCACTTATGATCGCATTGAACTTCGTAAGTCTGCGACTTTAGAGGGCTTAAAAGACGCTGAGACCTTTGATATTTGGTTTAAACACGACAGCGGCCCAATGAGCCGACATATTTGGGCACCTGAAATTCATTACCTCGATGGTAAGTGGTATATCTATTTTGCAGCCAGCGAAGAACAAGATATCTGGGCACTACGCCCGTATGTACTTGAGTGTAAGGGTCAAGATCCATTAAATGACGAATGGGTTGAGCTTGGCATGATGCAAGCAGCTGACGGCGATGAAAAGTCGTTCACTGATTTTTCTTTAGATGCCACCATTTTTGAAAATAACGGTAAGCGTTACTTTTGCTGGGCAGAGAAAACCGGAGGCCAATTTGCGGCATCAAATCTTTATTTAGCTGAAATGGAATCGCCAATTAAGCTAAAAACCGCACAGTTTATGCTAACAACCCCTGATTATGATTGGGAACGTGTCGACTTTTGGGTAAACGAAGGCCCCGCAGTGCTTAAAAATAACGGGAAAATCTTCATTGCTTTCTCTGCAAGCGCAACTGGTGCATGTTACTGCATGGGCTATATGGAAGCTGACGAAAACAGTGACTTGCTTGATCGTAATTCTTGGACTAAAACACGTATGCCAGTGCTTGAAACAAGTGTTGAAAAGAAAATTTTCGGCCCTGGTCATAACTGTTTTACTGTTGCTGAAGATGGAGAAACACCACTGTGTGTTTACCATGCACGTGACTATGAGCACGCAGTAGGTGAGCCAAGTGTGGTGCCAAAAACAGATACGCGTCCACTTGAAGAGATTGTAAAAGATCCGCTTTACGATCCAAACCGCCACGCTCGTGTTATGGAAGTTAAGTTCGACGAAAACGGCCGCCCGTTATTTGAATTGTATTAATTTACTGTAATGCAGATTAAAAGTATTAAGCCACCTATATAGGTGGCTTTTTAGCTTTAAAGCTTGGTTAAGCGGTGATGGCAGGGTACCAGTTTGCCAGCGTCACCCCAAATAAGCCGATTAAAAATACGACAGATATTAACGCCATCAAAGATGCAGTAGCGAGAGTGATAGATGTATGGGGAGTTTGCTCTGCATAGCGGACAAGCTCAGCGATTAAAAGAGGAACTAAATAAGAGCAAAGGCTTACGGCAATCACTGCTGGCCCTGTGAAGGTCGCGGTATCAACGCCTAAGGTGCCAAATACTAAAAACCATGCAAATATCATTAATCTAAAAAACAACACACCATTAGCTGCAAGGTATAAGCGTATCGCCCAAGTTTTATGCGCGTTGAAGTCACGAGCCCGCGCAGTTTTAACCGCGAATATACTTGATACAATAACCACAAAGCCGCCAAACATCGTCAGTGCATGCATCAAGGTATTACCAACGGTGCCCCTTACTATCATTAAGTACATGCCCGCAAATGAAATACAGCAAGCTAAAACAACAAAGACACGGCCATTATAACGATGAAATGTTCTGTATTTTGCTCGCAATTTTTCAATGATCTGTAAGCTTCCACCAAGGATCATCACGACTGCAAATAATACATGCACTGCATACATTAAATTCCCGGTAGCATCATTGGCAACATAGGCGGTGTTATTTAGTCGGTTCCAACCTGATAGGCCTGTTGTTAATCCTGTCATTCCATAACCAAGAATGAGGTAAACCACAAAGCAAATTTGTGCCATTAGCAGGCTAATAAACCAAAGTTTTTTACTGTATTCGAGCGCCTTCAAAGGCGTGACTTTGCTATTTCTGTTAGACATAACCAATTCCATTACATTTTTCTAATACCGCAAATATAAAGGGCTAGAGCAAGATTTCTTCTCAAATTCGAAATTTGAGCAATGAAAAACTGTATTTATTTATGACTACTAAAACAGGGATTGACACATTCACTAACAAACTCTTTTTGCTATGTTGATTTTGAGACAGTAAACTTGTCTGATTGGTAAATAATTCATCAAACACCCAATTTAAGGTATGCCGAGTTATGCAAAATACTTCCCCTTATTACGTGCTCGTTTTTGTCTGTATGGGGCTAATGCTGCTAAATGGCATGAAAAAGGATAAGCAGCTCATTCATTATCTGTTTGCTGTATTTTGTGGCTCGCTTTGCATGGTTGGTGTGCAAAAAATCAGTGCACCAAGTATAAGTGTTTACAGCTATTTAATTGGCTTATTTACCTGTGCTACCTGTAATATGTCTTGGCTGATTTCACGTACTTTATTTCGTGAGCACAAACCTATTTCTACCGTACATATTGCAGTGGCAGGCGCGATTGCGGGGTTAATTATGTTCAACCAAACTTGGCATTATTTAGTAAGTATTGATGTGCAGGTTTTCCCTGATAGCCAGTTTATGTGGCGGTTAAAGCAAGGTATGGCCGAAATAACAGTGCTGCTATCTTCCAGTATTCTGGTGCTGTCTTTTTGGGAAGCATTACGAGGTTACAAAGGTAAAACCGACACACAAAAGTTGCAGGCAAAAATTTTTGCTAGTTGCTACTTTTTAGCGGTATTTAATGCCAGCATTTTGCCTAAGTTTTTATTTAGTGAAAGCGAATTTCAACGCTTTGAGCCGCTTATAATTACCTCATCTGCGTTATTGATTGTACTTGCGATGCAGTTAGTGATGTTTTTGCAAAAACGTGCTCATAGTAGCGTGCCTGAATCTGTTGATACTGAAGTAGTGAACTCTGAAGATGCAAGCACAGCTCACAAACAAACTGAGTTGTCTGAAAATAAAGAGGTAGAGCCTGAGATTATCACGGGTATAGAAGCACTGATCAACAAGCAGCTTTACTTACAAAGTAATTTAAAAATCTCTGATTTTGCACAAGTATTAGCAGTACCTGAGTACAAGATTAGCCGCGCTATTCGCCATCATTTTAAAGCCACTAATTTTAATTTATTTATAAATCAGTACCGAGTTCAGTACGCACAAACGCTATTACTAAAAGATGAAGCAAGTCATTGGAGTATTCTCAGTATTGCATTGGAAAGTGGTTTTTCTTCGCTTGCTACCTTTAACCGTGTTTTTAAAAGCATTGTTGGGGTAAACCCTAATGAGTTTCGTAAGCAGAACAACTCATTAGTTGAACAACAAGTCGTGGAGCTTACTGATTAGCGTTCACAGTGGTTTTTGAGTTAAATGCTCTGCAATGACCTCAAACATAGTTTGTACTTCTATAGGCTTGGCTATATAACCTTGCATCCCTGACTCTTTGGCTTTGGTGAGGTCGGCTTCCATGGTGTTGGCGGTCATGGCAATAATAGGGATATGGGCAAACTTTGGCTGCTCTTTAATTTTATTCGCTGCGGTATAACCATCCATTCTTGGCATTTGGCAGTCCATCAAAATACAGTCGAATGTGTCTTTTTCGACAGCTTCAATGGCCGCAATACCATCTTCGGCAATATCAACAATAAAGCCATTTGAGCGCAATATTTGTGATGCAATTTGTTGGTTAAGCGGATTGTCTTCAACTAATAAAATTCTTGAACCAGCGAGTTTTTTAAAACAGCTGGTATCAATTTTGTTTGTTTTCTTTTTCTCAATACCTAAGACGTGATCCAGTGATTTACATAAGTTAGCTTTGATAATTGGTTTTAATAAAATTTCATCAATATTTTTATCAAGCTTAGTTAAGCTACTTTTTACTTTTTGATTTTCAAATGAGGCAAGAATAATTATTTTCTTAATATTGATAGTAAGCTGTTTTTTTAGGTTATTGAGAAGGGAGCTGTGTTCATCATTAAAAATATGCCAATCAAGGAAAATAAAGTCATAGTCTTGGCTGGGATCTATGTTTAATAGTTTGTCATCATGATAAGAAATACTATCAACTTTTATGCCCAACTTTTCGAGTAATTTAAAAAGGTGCCTTTCTTTTATATGGTCTTGTTCAATTATTAGCGCACTTTTGTTTTTGTAATCGTTTGTATTATAGTTACTTTTTACAGCCGACTTACCAAAAGATGCGGTGAAGCTAAAGCAGCTGCCAGCATTTAGCTGGCTATCAACGTGAATATTGCCACCCATTAATTCAACTATTTTTTTACTGATCACTAAGCCAAGGCCTGTACCTCCAAATTTTCTTGTTGTTGAAATATCAGCTTGAGAAAATGGCTTAAATATCGTCTTGACCTGCTCCTCAGTCATACCAATCCCTTGATCAGTGACTTTAAATTGAATTTGAATATTCTCATCAGTTTGCGATACACATAAGAGTGTTAACTTAACATTTTTATTATTTGAAAATTTAATTGCATTACTAAGTAGGTTTAACAGTACCTGATTTAACCTTAACGTATCGCCAATGAGGTATTCGGGAATATTATCATCAATATCAAATATGACCTCAATGTTATGTTTTTCAATCAAGCTACTGGCTAAGTTAGCCAAAGTGGATAAAAGGTCATTAATATTGAAATCATTACTTTCTAATTCTAATTTATTCGCTTCGACTTTTGAAAAGTCTAAAATATCGTTAATGATCCCTAGTAAAGACTTAGCTGATAATTGAATTTTCTCAATGTAATCATATTGTTTGTCAGTTAACTCAGTATCTAAGGCAAGGTAAGCCATGCCTAATATAGCATTCATCGGAGTGCGAATTTCGTGGCTCATATTAGCTAGAAACATTGATTTTGCATTATTTGCAGTATCAGCGGCTATTTTGGCTTTGTTTAAGTCATCAGTGCGCTGGGCAACCTCTTGCTCTAGTGTTTCGGCTGCTTTTTTTAGAGTCATATTCGCTTCATATAACTCTAATGACTTCTGCTCAAGAAGCGCTTCAGCCTCTTTTCTAGCTCGGCGCTCTCGCTCTAATCGACGTTTAAAAAGGTTCTCATCCACGCTAGATTACTTTTGTTAGGGTAAAAATGGCCGATTGATAATCAGGTTCAATCTCACTTTTAACGGTCAATGTTTCATTAAAATGTTCGCATGCTCCTTCGATTAACCCCTCAGCTAAATAAGCAAAAGGGTTATATGAGCGATAGAACATTTGCATTTGTGTATCACTAATACGTTGTGTCCAAAAGCTTGGAAGCTCTGCATCACTGTATAGCTTCTTGACTTCGATATGAACGTGACGGTCAATAGTATCAAGGAAGTCAAAGGTGTTACTGACGTTTTTGAAAAAATGTGGGAATAATACAAAGAAGCGACCTAACAGGTACTTACCATAGGCATGTACAAGCTCATCAACAGGCTTATCAATATGTTTACTTAGTGAAGTGACTAGCATGATCAATTCTTTATTATCATAGTTGCCCACACTCGTATAAGCACCATCAGTGAACAGTGAGTTTTCTGTGATTATTTTATCCACTAGTTCATATGAGAACTCATGTTCAACCATATCTATAAATTCAGTAAAAATAATACCTTTCATGCGTAAATCTAACGATTCCTCATAATAAGAGTTTAGATGTAAAAATTAGATTTACAATTTCATACGAGTAAGGGGCATCGTACTTTATCCTTTATTGACAGATTATTAGCTGACTAACAAGCAAACAGGCAAAAGGGGATTATACTGGTAGTACTTAAGTTGTTCTTTTGTGGTTGGTGTACTGCTTTATGGTTATAGGAACGAGACTGAAAAAACGTTTACTTCTTGCTTTTACCTTTGCTTGCTTTGCTATTTTAGGTGCGCAGACCATTATTAGGCATTTTTGGATTTTGCCCTCTTTCGAGGCAATGGCTAAGCAAAACGACAAAATTGATATTCAACGAGTTCAATCACAACTACAACAAGAAATAGATGCTTTATCGAAAATGGTGTTCGACAGCTCGGCTTGGGACGTCATGTATAATGCAGCCAAAGAGCGCAATGCAGACTGGTTCAACAATGATTATATTATTGCAGATGCGCTTCAACGATTAGACGTTAATGGTTGGTATTTGTACGATACTGAAGCTGTAATTATTGCAGGAGGAAGCTTTGACAATGAGTACCAAGCCTATTCTCCAGTCATTCTTGAGACACCAAAACTACTCATAGATAATGATTTGATTGTTTTACCGAGTGATTTGAATAGTCAATCAGAGCCATTAATTTCTAAAGTTCACTTTATACAAATTGATAACAAGCCTGCATTAACTGTGTCTTATAATGTTACTAAGTCAGATGGATTGGGCGAACCGACCGGCTCTTTAATGTTGTGGAGTTTTATTGATGAAGCATTTATTGAGACTTTAACGCCCGGGCTTGCCGAGGATATTGGCTATTACGAAGGTGAGGAAGCACAACGTTACTCTGATTACTTAACCACAGTTTTTGGCAAAAAAAATACAGATTTTCAGCCGATCACTTACAATGATCAACTCTATATTGGTGTTGAAGATAAATATTCTAACCTTCTGTTTGTATTGTCAATTCCTACCAGAGAACATACCTATGATAAAAATTTATTTGATAGTTCTTTGCTAACCGGGTTAATGATATCTGGTTCTGTGTTTATATTGTTTTATCTTTACATTAATCAGCAAGTTTTACGCCCCCTTAGTAAAGTGAAAGTGTCGGTATATTCGGCAATCAGTAACAACGATTTTAGTATCCGTGCTAATTACCATGGTGACAATGAATTACACCAGTTAGGACAAGGTATTAATGAACTGTTCTCATTAATTGAAACACAGCGCGCTGAACTGTTTGCACGCCATGCAAAACTTGAGCAAATCAGTAATACAGATGCAATGACTTTACTGGCAAATCGTCGAGCATTGGATAAGCATTTAGAAGAACTTGCTAATGATCCGCAATGTGAAGAGACCGCAGTATCATTTATCGTAGCTGATGTTGATCACTTCAAACTCTATAACGACTATTATGGCCATGAACAGGGTGATAAAGCGCTATGTGAAGTCGCCAATATACTTAAAGATAATACCAATCCAGACAACCATTTTGTTGCCCGGTATGGCGGCGAAGAATTTGTAATTGTGCTTAGCAATACCGATAAGCATCAGGCACTCAAAGTGGCTGAAACGCTACGAACTGCTGTTGCGTCAGCTCACATTACTCACCAAGGTCGCACAGACTTAAGCTATGTTACTTTATCGATAGGTGTTGCCAGTAAGGCTGCTAATGAGGCGTTTGATTCAGATAGCTTGTTTAAAATAGCGGATGACGCGCTTTATAAAGCGAAAAAGCAAAGCCGCAACTGCTGTGTTGCAGGGTGAAGCTCAGCTATTGCTTTATAGCTGAGCTTCACGCTTTAAATTGCAACTAAGCTGTGCTCTAGCATGGCTTTAATTTGCTTAACAATTTTAGCTTCTGTTTCTGGTTCAAATTGTTGAATACGTGGGGTGTGAATATGCCCCGTTGGAATGTCTGAATTAAGCTCATCACGAAGACGAATACTGCGGTACGAAATCTCATTAGATAAGTAGCCGCCACCGCCACCTTTAACCGCAATCGCACCTTCTAACTCTTTAAGTGATTTTGGCTCAAATGCTTTTTCTAGAGTCACAACTTTATGATTGTCGTTGATTGGGAATGGCCCTTTGGCTTGTTGCATTTGCTTAACTGGTAAGCTAAAAGTCACAAACTCATTGCCCGGAAGAGGGCGATCATTCAGGCTTGAAATTTTTGGTGCAGTCGCTGTACCGCCATAAACAATATTGGCGTTATCGGGTGCCGTTACACTGCGGCGTTTACCAGGAAAGCGTTCAAGATCAAAGTCTTTACCGCCCATACTGATAGTGGCAATCATATCAACATTATTAAGTGCGTAATACGGCGCAAGTAATGACTCGATGATACCTTGGTCAAAATCTTCGTAGCGTACTGGTACCATCACAGTATTGATCTCAGCGCTAATGCCATTGTAATTAATAACTTGGCCATCAAGTAATAATGCCGCAACACCTGACGGGTTACTTTGATTAATATTTCGATCAAGTAAGAATGGATCAAAACCGGTAATTAAAATGCGTTTGTCGGTTTTTTTACTGTAATCAAGGTCGGTGCGGCCACGGCTGCCATTTTCGAGCATTGTTAATAACGCGGTTTGTTCGCTGTCGGTCATTGCAAACTGGGGTTTGCTGGTACGAATAATCTTGCTTGAAAGTAAACGAGCCCAATACAGCTCTCGGTCGTCGAAGCTGTTGGTTTTAATTATACGTGCTTTGGCATCGCGCCATAATTGTTTAGCGTAATCATCAATAAGATCACTTGCTTGCTGATAACTGGCGGCAGCTTGCCACTGTTTTTCAAATTGATTCACTTCATCAGAAAAAGCACTCAACACCTTTGGCATTGCTTTGCTGGCTTTTTCAATACGCAGTTCTTCAACGGTTAAATTGGCTGCAAATGCAGTAAATGACGAGGCGATTAAGCCGGTGGCAAGTAAAACTTTTTTCATGATTATCCTATTTAGTTACAGCACGTTTAGTAGGCTTGCGTTAACTATCCTATGGATAAAAGCCGAGCGCAAATAAAATCGCTCAGTATCAAGTCTGTCCAGCACAGAAAATGAAATAGCTGAGCGGCACTTTTCTAGCTGTCTTCGTTATATAGGGATTAACGCAAAATGAGCTTTGTTTGTTTTGTTTGAGAGTCTTTTAATATCTTGCGGTATTTTGCCGGGGTAATGTGCATTATTGCTTTGAATTCTTTGATTAAATGAGGCTGATCGGCAAAGCCACATTCTAGTGCAATATCTGCAAAGCTCATTTCGGGGTTATCTTTAATCGCTTGTTTAGCAAGTTTTACCCGGTATATTCGCTCAAAATACTTAGGGGTGACACCGCATTGATCCTTTACTTGCCTTTCAAGCTGGCGTTGACTGAGAGGGGCAAGTTGATAAGCGGTTTCAAGTGGTGTTAACTCAATAAGGTTACGGATTAAGTGTTTTGAGTGTTTGTTACTTCGGTTAATGTTTTTATTATTAGTAAAGTGGCGACTAATAAGCGCAACAAACGCTGCTAAGCTGGCGTTATCTTGCAGGCCTTCAGCTATGGCGCACAGTGAAGGCGTAGCAATCAGCGGATGGTCGTTTCTTTTTAGCTCTGGCAATACGGTTGGATTAAAGCGAATACCACAAAATTGAGCACCTTTAGAAAAGCTGAGCTTAGAAGCATGAGTTGAGGTTTGTTGAAAAGCATAGGGATGCGCAAGAGATTCATCATCCAATAAAACTTCACCTGTAACGGGAAAAATAACCCCAGCTGCACCATCACAAGCCAGCCATTGTTCACCTGCTAAGTGCGCTTTGGCATACCATATAGCCTGTATACTCTCGCCAAGATTGCCCTCTGGGGTTTTTAGTTCTAGCGTTAAATGGTTATTCATTAAACTCCACAGTAGGCTTAAATATCTTCACAACACGATTCCAACTATTAATCGCGTTAATAGCAATGGTGAGTGCAACCAAGCCTGGCTCAGTAAATTGATTTTCTAGGGTCTGGTAGAAAGTATCATCAATGATGTGTGCTTGTGTCAATTTTTCACACAATTCTAAGGCTAGTCGCTCGTGCTGAGAGTAAATTGGCATGTCTTGCCAAGCACTTAAAGCAATAATACGGTTGTTAGTTACACCGTACTCTCTGGCTTGTTTGGTATGCATAGCAATGCAATACGCGCATTGATTTAGCTGCGATACTCTTAATTTCACTAGTTCCCAAGTCGTTAAGCCGAAAGTTGCCTCGGCTGCTTGTTTAATTAACTGTTCTTGATCAATTAGATGTTTTGTTAATTGAGGTTGTAAAGCAAAATAATTGGCTCGGTTCATGGTGGTTCCTAAGCTGTTTGAAGAGCAATAAGTGTAACGATGGCGATAGGCGAAATATTGCAAAAAATCGACATTTATGGTGGCAAATTTACGCACTGGTTCGCACCTTATTTTTAATCCTGCTATGCTACGCCCATTAGCAATCACTGAGTATTTGAGATGATTAACGATAACGATGTAATTGAAACATTAGACGAATTAGAAACGTTTTTACGCCTAGTTGAAAATGGCGGTTTAGGACTTGAGAATGTAACCGGTGTAGCCCTTGCAACCAACAATAGTGATGGCCGCCCATTTATCGCGGTACTTGATGATAAACATCAGCTTTTACTTGGCCGTTACGTAAGCAATGATGTGTATGAAAACGGTAAAGATATGGTGCGTTACGGCACTAAAAAACCGCACTAATTAGCAAAGGCTTAATACTAAAAACGGGGCTAGTAGGCCCCATTTTTATTGGTACTCGGCAAGTTCTCTATGAATGCTCATTACCAATTCTCTAGGAATACATAATTGATTAGCCAGCGTATCTAAGTAGTGTTTAGAGATTGCTTGGCTTAAATCAATTGCGCTGGCACTGGCTGCATAGACTTCAATACCCATTTGTGCGTTTGGCACAGCGGCAACTAATTCTGATAGTTGCATTGGTTTTCTTAGCTCATCGAACAGCATGGCCTTTTCTTGCACAGACAATTGCATTGTTTCTACTTGTGCGAAAATTTTTTGTCTTTCCGTTTCATCAATGTGGCCATCAGCATAGGCGGCAGCAATCATGGCACGCATGAGTAATAATTGCCCATCACTGTGATTATCGTCGATTGCATCAGTAAATGACTGCTCAGGCAGCGTAGCGGGGGTAAAATCAAAACCACGTGAACTCGTTTGCTGAACTGGAGCCGCTTTTTGTTCTGAGTATTGTTTATAGGCTTTCCAAGCAAGGCCACCAACAGCAGCAAGCGCACCATATTTTACAGCTTTTTTACTGCTCTTTTTACTTTTTCCGCCCATTAAGCTCGTTAGTCCGCCGCCAGCAACACCTCCTAAAAAACCACTCAGCGCACCTGATTTATTTAAATTACCCACTAATTTTTGTAAGTCTTTCATTGTTCTCTCCTTGCATGTGTTTTCTCAGGTTAGGTGATTCGCGCCGAAAAGAAAATGTGAGAAGTGTTACAAAAAACAACAATGAATGAACCTACTGCTGATTTAACTGGGTTTTTAGTCTTAAAACGGAGTTAAATAAAACGTGTTAATTATGTTTTTCATTCTTTATTTTATGATAATCGTAAAATAAAGTTTGACAATCATAAATCCATTGCGTACTTTTTAGGCTATGAAAATACGAATCAACCTAGATATAGAATTGGCAAAGAACAAAATGCAGCTGAAGGAGCTATCTCAGCGCATTGGTATTTCTATGACCAATTTATCATTACTAAAAAACGGAAAAGTGAAAGCGATCCGCTTTAGTACCCTTGAAGCTATTTGTGAAGAGCTTAATTGCCAACCCGGCGATATTTTGGTGTACGAACGCGATAGCGAATAACTTTACAACGCAACAGGATTTTGGAGGGCATATGCTCAACCGTGACTATTTACTACCCGGCATAGCAGCGGGGTTACTTGCCATAATTTTTCCTATGTACTGGATTTCAGTATTTGGCGAAACACTTGATGGCTTAGGCGAAGCGCTTAAGCTCGATTTGCAAAGCTTAAACTTTTCAGACCTTGTGTTTGTACTCATTGGTGCACTTGAAATCTATGTGTACCTGAGTTTACGCAAGGCACTAAAAGATATGTTTGATGTTGAAGGCGTTCGCATACTGCTATGTGTGCTTGCGGTGCTGGTATTGGCTTTTCATGCCACTGTGTTATGCGATGTTTATCTTGCCGTTGCTGGCGATAAAGCATCGAGCGATGCGGTTGAAAGTATTTCAATTATTGCCATGGTGGTCTCGGCTGGGAGTTTAGGCTTGTATGCGCTAGTGGGTTTGATCACCGCCGCGTTATTACTAACAAAACGCCATGGAATGTCGTCGTTGCTAACGGTGTTTTCTATTCTACTGTTACTGATGTGCATCTTACAGCTAACGGTTATTTTTGCTTATTTGAATGTGTTCTTATTCCCAGCAGCATTATTAATTTTAATGGTGTTCTTTATCAAAAAACCTGAACAAATCGAAGTAGTTTAAGGTCGCTTTGTAATACAAGGGATAGAGTATGAGCTGGTTTAAAACAATTTTGTTAACACTATTTTTGTCATCTGTTTGGGCTGCAACCTGTGTGTATGGTGGTGTTAGTGGTTGGTTTTTAAAACCCATCGCCGAAACGGGCAACACTGAGCAATTTATTGCCAACAGTCAGGCGCTGATTGCCAACAAACACGCAAACATCGCTTATGTTTTGATTGAAAATGGCCAAGTGGTTTTTCAAGATTACTCAAAAAGCAAAGATGAAATAACCGCAAATACTCTGTTCCCCGTAGCATCGCTCAGTAAATTTATTACTGCCTATGGCGTGATGAGTCTGGCAGAGCAACAGCAAATTCGTTTAGATCACGCGATTAATGAGCAACTGACGGGTTGGCAGTTACCTGAATCAGAGTTTGATAATCAAACAGTTAGCATTGCACATCTGTTATCGCATACTGCGGGGCTTGGTGATGGTTTAGGCTTTGCTGATATTGAGCTAAATGAAACCGTACCAAGCTTGCTTGAGTCGCTAAACAAGCCGCTATCATCAACAGGTGTGCGCGAAATTAAAGTCACCAAGCCTGTGGGCGATCTTCAGTATTCTGGGGGCGGCTATTTGATGCTAGAGCTGCTGGTAGAAGAGAAAACCAATCAACGCTTTGCAACTTGGATGGCTGATAACGTCTTTAAGCCAGTTAATATGACTGATGCCAGTTACAATGTACTAACTGAGTTGGACAACATCGCACCTGCATATGATAAAAGTGGGCAAGCTGCTGGGCATTTTCAATACGCATCGGCAGCGGCAACAGGTTTATTAGCAAGTAGCCATGATTTAATAGCCTTAGTTAACGCATTAACATCACCTCAAAAAGGACAGTTAAGCTCACAAATGATTAGCACTATGCGAGCGCCTTTGGCAATTAGCTTAGGCGCACCAATTTGGGGGCTTGGTACCATGCTTTATGCACCAACAGCATCGGGAGATTTTGTCTTTGGTCATGATGGCGCAAATGAGCCGGCAATAAATAGCACGCTTCGCATTAACCCCGATAACAATGATGCAATCATCGTACTTAGCAGCGGCGGTGAACATATTGCATCAAAACTCGGTTATGAATGGACGCTTTGGCAAACCGGATACCCTGACTTTTTAGCGTTTGATATTGCCCTGCAAAGCGCTTTTGTACCTTGCTTAATAGGCCTTGGCGTCATCTTCATAGGTATGATTATTGTGCGTTTCAAAAAACGAAATAAGTAAATGATGTAAGGTCTTAATTATTTTCTACTTTACCTTTTAATTCGTTGCATTGTCATTGTTCATTAACGTGAACAGCTATAGTATTTGTTTTAAATTGATTTATCAGGGTAGGGCAAATGTTACGATTTTTTTCTATAGACCAAGGTGTGATCACAGAAACTGAGCCAGCTGCAGATACGCCTCTTGTTACTTCTATTAAAAATGCCCACTGGATTGACACCATAAATCCGACTGAAGAAGAGCGACAAGCGCTGGCAAGCACCCTTAATATCACCTTACCCGGCGCTGATGATGTCGAAGAAATCGAGGCATCTTCCCGTTGTTTTATCGACCACGAAGGCCTACATGTGCATGCGCTTTTTATGTCACCAAATGAAGGACGCTTTAATACGGTGACCGTGGCTTGTTTGTTAAAAGACAACTGTTTGCTGACAATCCGCGATGATGAATTAGCCGATTTTCGTTTATTACGACTTCGCGCTCGTAAAGGGCAAGTGGCGTGTGATAATCCAAAGCAACTTTTAGTGACTCTGTTTGACCAAAAAGTCGAAAACCACGCTGATATGCTTGAAGATATGCATCACCAGTTAGAAAAACTCAGTGCCTATGTACTTGAAGAGGACGACTCAGATTTAGAAGAAGCCGTCAGCCGGATCTCGCGCCTTGAAGATAACAACGGTAAGGTGCGATTATGTTTGATGGATACGCGCCGAAATATTTCGTTTTTACTGCGTCATTTAGGTGCACCAACTGAAGACCGCGAGTCACTACGTGAAATTGTACTCGATATTGATACCCTTATGTCTCACTGTACATTTTTGTTTGATAAGGTGAATTTCTTAATGGACTCGACTCAGGGTTTTATTAATATCGAACAAAACCAAATTATTAAAACCTTCTCAATTGCCTCAGTGGTGTTTTTACCGCCGACCGTTGTCGCCAGTATCTATGGAATGAATTTTAACAGCATGCCTGAACTGCAATGGGCATGGGGTTACCCGTTTGCAATTGGCATCATGTTGCTGTCTGGCTTTGCACCTTATTTGTTCTTTAAACATAAAGGTTGGCTGTAGCAAAGCATAAAAAAGCCCAGCAAATGCTGGGCAAGGGGTCTTCGGATAGACTTTGCGGTTTTAGCCTTTCAATTCGCCAGTAGACGATTCGATATGCGCACGAACAAACCATTGGAATTGTTCTAGATCAGCCAGTTGGCCGGTGATCATATCTTCAGAAACTGGGTCTAACTCAGCAAGCTTTTCGATAGCTGCACGGTGATCTTTATTAACGCCGTTATACACTTTATCAAGCGCTGTTAGATGGTCAGTGACTAAGCCTTTGCCAATTGAGTAGTCTTGCCAAGTGCGACGATCAACAATTGATTGCGGTGTGCCAACAGGTACGCCGCCCATGGTTGCAATTCGCTCTGCAATCGTATCAGTCATCTCTTGCACTGCGCTTACTTGTGGGTCTAGCATTTCGTGTACACCAATGAAGTTAGGACCAACAACATTCCAGTGAATGTGTTTTAAAGTGAGGTGTAAATCGATTAAAGCGACCATACGCTGGTCTAAAATTGCAATCGTGTCAGCTGCAGCTTGGTCTTTAACACCGGGTGCTGTAAATTCTGCGATTTTTGATGATGAATTACTCATTACTCCTCCGAGATTATCTATAAATTTCCTTTCGCTTTTAGTTTAAAAGCGCGCTTGATTAGGTAGAAGCAAACGTTGTGCCTAAAATGGTATTTTAGTAACAAATTGAATTTAAAGGGTTAATTTTGTTTTATTTTAAGGTGGAGTGGTTGTGATGAGGTATGAGTATGAAAACTCTGCACACCTTCTGTAAAAAATTCAGTGTGCAGATACAAATTTACGACTTAAGAAAGTAATGCCGCCGCTAAACGAACAAAGTCAGATGAGGTTAGAATTCCCACTAAGTTGTTATCTTTATCAACCACAGGCATGCAGCCATGACGATTTTCAACAAAAAACTTAGCAACTTCGTGTAGCGGCTGCTCTGGCGAGATACTGGTAAAATCAGTGGCCATAATA
Organism: Pseudoalteromonas sp. PAR1; assembly: GCF_947311895.1. Lineage (NCBI taxonomy): Bacteria > Pseudomonadati > Pseudomonadota > Gammaproteobacteria > Alteromonadales > Pseudoalteromonadaceae > Pseudoalteromonas > Pseudoalteromonas sp. PAR1. The sequence goes on from NZ_CAMZMY010000003.1 coordinate 45,720, forward strand.
TCAACCACTTTAGTTTGCTTTTCTTTGCGTTCAAGGGCGCTGGCGCTGTAATTCGCCATGATATTCATTACCTGAGCAATCATGATTTTTTGCGTTAACATGCCAACTAAACCACCGTGCTCATTGATCACTGGAATATGGCGGACATTTTTCTCTTTCATTAGATTATGAGCATCATGCAGGGTATTTTGCGCGCTAATGGCGAATGGGTCTGGCGTCATTAAATCACTAACTAGGTGTGTCATGTCTAAATCCTTACAATTAATCAAGCTGTAGTAAGTCTAGCGCTTATCGAGTTAATTGCACTTTAGTGAGATCAAAGTTTTAGTGATTAACTGTGCATGTACCTGCATTACTTTGCTGACAATAATGAAAGTCTAGATAGTAGTGAGACTTGGCTGGTCGCTCACCTTTTGTTAGGTATTGATACATCAATTCGGCAGACAGGCGTCCCATTTCAAATGGATTTTGACCAATATTAGCCGATGATAATCCTTGTTTTAATACTTCTAATTGCATTTGTTCTGTATCGGCAGAAACAATGACCACCTCTTTACTGGCAATACGTTGTTTCTGTTTAGCAATCACTTTTGCGTAGTTAGGATTAAATTGGGCAAAACCTGCTACAGCTAAAAATAGTGGTGGGTTTTCAATATTAAGTAGTTTGTCGAGCTGACCCAGTGATACTTCACGTTTTCCTAAACTATATAAAGGGCAGCGGTCAAACTCGCTCCAGCCATTTTCACCAGTTAAGCGTTTATCTTTTTGCCCTGATAACGCATAACGAACACCTTCAATGCGTTTGTTTAAATTAGGTGTTGTGGAATGTCCGGATTGAATACAGACTTGGTTAATTTCTTTGTCAGTGAATTTTTTTAGTTCGTTCCCTAAAGCCACACCATAATCAAAATTATTAGTACCCACATAGGCTAAACGATACTGCTGATCATCTTCGAGCAAATCAGAGTCAAAGGTAATTACAGGAATATTATTGTCTTTAAGCTTTTTTAAAGCGCGTTCAACGAGGTAATTAGAGTCTGTAGTAGCGATTAATAAACCACTTATGTTGTTTCTGCGCACGAGGTCGGTGATCACTAATACTTGCGTGCGGATATCTTGAAAGTCTTTAGGGCCATCGTAAATACATTCAAAATCGAGATGCTGTTTTGCAAATTGCTCACACCCTTTAAAGGCTTGCTGATAGAAGCTATCGTTTTTGGTTTTACCCACAACAGCAACAACATATTTAGCCTGAATCGGCAGGGCAAAAAGCCATAAGCTGGCACAAATAAACAACCAGTTTAATTTAAAATTTAATAATAATTTTAAAGACATAGCACTACATATTGCAATTTAAGTATAAGCACGCACTAATTATAGTGGTAGAGTTTGAATTTACAAGATTAATACAAAAGCATTTGCCTATTTAGTATATTTGGTTCTTTATTCTGGTTTTAGGTGTTGATTTCGACTCGATTACGGCCATTATTTTTCGCTTTATAAACCGCTTTGTCTGCGCGGTTCACTAAGCTTTCAAAGCTGTCATTTACTTGCCAGTTAGTTAATCCAAAACTAGCGGTAACCGATATACGATGCTCTTGAAAAGCTATTTGACTGGCTTCAATGGTTTCACGAAGACTGTCTAAAAATTGTCTTGCTGAGCTGATGTCGGCTGCAAAGAATAGCAGTAAGAATTCTTCACCACCAAGGCGGCAACATAAGTCTTCTTTTTTTAAATGGTGTTTCATTAAATCAGAGAACACTTCGAGTACTAGATCACCGCCATCGTGACCGTATCTATCATTAATTTGCTTGAAGTAATCAATATCAACAACGCAGGCATAAAGGCTAGAAGTTTGGTTCGGGCTGAATAATTGCTGTTGTTCGATAATAAATTGCAGTCCGCGGCGGTTATAAAGTCCGGTAAGCGGATCCTTTAAAGACAGCTCCAAATAACGTTTCTTTTCGTCAACTAATAGTGTCGTGATGAGTCCAAGACCTGTCATAACAAATACGGTTGCATGGGCAATTACAGTAAGTGAATAAAGGGTTGCTAAGTTGTGCTCATGGGTAATGATACTCAGTTGTGAAATGGGCACTAACAGTAAGATACATTGCGCCATCGACAACACAGTATTGCCTATATTTTTCTCACATACAGCACGCTTTGTTGTGTAGTAAATCAGTGCAGGTAGCACGCTTAATGTATAACAAGCTTCGACTAAGGCCAGTTGGTTAATATTTTGAGTAAGGATGGCAAATACAGAAAAAATAGCCCCATGAGCAATAATTATCTTATTAAATCGACAAGGTTCGTCGTGGTTATAAATAGATAATTGCAGCAATGTCATGGAGATCATATAAATCACCACACCAGAGCGAAAGCTCGGCGCAAGGTTGAATAGATCTTGGATCCAAAGCCATGCAAAGCCAATTACACCGAGGTAAAAGAATAGATTAAATAGGTAAATTGAGCGGTTATTAAAACTACTGCGCATCAGGCGCGTAGCTATAATGGAGCAGGTTACTACCGTAATAAGTAAGAAGACGAAAAAGCCGTGGTAAAAGTAATTCTCTACGTTACTAGCCATGAATCGCACTGAAAAGATCTAGATAAATAAATCTTAGCACAGGGTAAATTTCTCATCTTAAAATCTTAAAATACGACTGCCAAAGGCTATGTACGTAATACTTCCTAGCAAATCTTGCTCATTTAAAACAAACTAAACATCACTGAAGCGATTAATAGTATTGCCATTAAGTAGTTAAATGCTTTTAAGCGCTTTGAGCTGGCAAGCCAGTGTTGAAGCTTTTCGCCAAGTAGAGTCCACGAGCTGACGCATGGCAGATTAATTAAACCAAATACGAGGCTTACTATTAACACAGAGGTGAGGTTTTTGTCTGGGGCATACAAGCTTACTGCGCTTAATGCCATTGCCCATGCTTTTGGGTTCACCCATTGAAAAAGTGCAGCCTGAATAAAGGTAAACGGCTTACTTTCACTATTGGCTTTTTGTTGAGCGCTACTTGTGGCAATTTTAAACGCCAGATAGAGTAAGTAAGCAATACAAAACACTTTTAATATCAAGTAGCTTGGTGGAAATAAATCAAATAGTTGCATGATGCCAAGGCCCACTAGAACCAGCATCAACATAAAGCCAAGCGTCACGCCAAGTAAGTGTGGTGTGGTTCTTTTAAAGCCAAAGTTGGCACCTGAGCTCATCAACATTAAGTTATTCGGTCCAGGAGTAATTGATGACACCAAGGCAAATAACGCCAGGGCTGTTAAAATTTCAAAACTCATTGCTATCTCTCCACTTTAATTTTATGCAATTATAAGTTGAATTAAGCGCAATTTTTGCGCTTAATGTTGTTATATGTATTCAAAGTTCACAACATAAAATGAAAAAAGATAAAATTAACGACAGAATATTGCATGAGCTTAAACGCAATGGTCGAATTGCCAATGCGGAGCTGGCAGATAAAGTGGGTTTATCGCCATCGGCATGTCTTCGTAGAGTGCAAGAATTAGAAAAACTTGGGGTTATTGCGGGGTATCGGGCGGTTATTAATAATCAGGCTGTGGGCCTAGGATTTATCGCTTATGTTGGGGTTGGCTTAAATGAGCACTCAACAGTATCTCAGCGAGCATTCGAGCAAGCCCTTGAGTTTATTGATGAAGTAAAAGAGTGCCACAATGTAACTGGCTCGTTTGAATATTTGCTGAGAGTCGAGACGGCAGATCTTAAGTCTTATAAAGCGTTTCATGCTGATGTGCTCGGCTCTATCCCACAAGTACGCACCATTACAACGCATGTAGTAATGGAATCACCTAAAGATGAACGTGCATAACGACAGAGTTTAAGCTTTTTAGTTGTTATTACTGATTTATAAAAACACATAGGCAGCAGTAAGCAGAAACATAGCCATGCCTCAGTTACTGAATTTGCATCAAAACGTGTGTTAAATGCAAGCGCCGTCTATAAAGCACGTTTTACGCAAACTCTAAATCAATATTTTTTAATGCTGCACGGGTTCAATCACTAAAATCAAGCTTTATGACAATTTCGTGAAGATTGTGATAATGTAACTTTTTATCGTTTCTTTGCTTTATAATGCCATTTTATTTGTATGATAAACTTGGGTTTAGCTTGGAGTTAGTATGGTTTCACGTCGAGATTTTTTAGTAGGGGCGGGCACGTTAGCCTTTTTAGGATTATCAAAAAGTGCCATAGGAAAGGTGTCATTAGGTGATTTAAAAACAACGGCTGTCGGCTTTGGCCCGTTAATTCCCGATCCAGATAAATTGCTCGATTTACCTGAGGGCTTTAGTTATCAAGTAGTTTCAAGCCTAGGTGAGAAAATGTCTGATGGCTTTACTGTACCTGATAAAGCCGATGGCATGGGCTGCCTTGCACTTGGTAATGACCGTGTTGCATTAGTGCGAAACCATGAGCTAAAACCAAAAGATTTAACGAAAGCTGAAGCAAGTATTGCTAACCATAAAACGCCCCTGGCTTTTGATACTAACAGTGACGGGGTGGCGTTACCCGGTGGCACAAGTCATATCGTTTATAACTTAAAAACCCATCAAAAAGAGCAAGAGTACTTGTCATTGGTCGGCACTATTCGTAACTGTTCTGGCGGTATCACGCCATGGGGCACTTGGCTTACGTGCGAAGAAACCACCGATACTAAAGCCGATGGATTTAACCAAGACCATGGTTATATTTTTGAAGTACCCGCAAATAGCAAAGGCTTAATTAAACCTGAGCCATTAAAAGCCATGGGTCGATTTAACCACGAAGCGGCTGCCGTTGATCCGCGCACAGGCATTGTTTATTTAACTGAAGACAAGGGTGATAGCGTCTTTTATCGTTTTATTCCAAAAGAGTATGGCAAGCTGCATAAAGGCGGGCAACTACAGGCTATGGTGGTAAAAGGTAAGCCACAATTCGATAGCCGTAACTGGAACAATAAAGCCATGAGGCTACATCAAGAGCTTGAGGTTGAGTGGGTAAATCTAGATAACCCAGAAAGCCCAAAAGACGACTTACGGCTACGTGGATACAAGCAAGGCGCTGCACTGTTTGCTCGCGGTGAAGGTATTCATTGGGGTGATAAAGAGCTTTATTTTTGCTGTACCAATGGTGGTAAAAAACAACTTGGTCAGGTTATGAAATATCAACCATCAGAATTTGAAGGCACCGATAAAGAAGCACAGCAACCCGGTAAAATCTCGTTGTTTGTAGAAAGTACCAGTAAAACCCTCTACAACTTTGGCGATAACTTAACCGTGTCACCTAATGGGCATTTAATTGTCTGTGAAGACCAATACACCGATGTGGTTGATAACCATCTTCGTGGTGTTACACCTCAAGGCCAAGTTTATAATTTTGCCCGTTTGGTTGCGCAAACCGAGCTGGCAGGTGCCTGTTTTTCACCGGATGGAAGCACCTTGTTTGTAAATGTTTACTCACCTTCTAAAACACTAGCTATAACAGGACCATGGCATCATTTTAGTGTTTAATTCTGTAGGCACTCTTTTATGAGTGCCTCAATTTACTGGAAGCTGTTAATATAGTTGGTCCGCATAGCCATGAATTCTATTTATTCTTACAGTTCACTTTATTAGCATGCTTGGCAATCCACTTAGTCATTTTTTTCATTAAAGCGGGTGGAAAATCATGGCCCATTCCGGGCACAACTTTTAACTTACTGCGCTTTATTAACAGAGCGGTATTGATGCCCGCAGACAGTGGCATAACAGGATCAGCACTGCCGTGGATCACTAACGTTGGGGCTTTGATCTTCTTTAAAAGTTGTTCGCGATAGGGCGTTGCGGCAATGGCTGCAAGCTGACGTTTAAAGCCAGTTTGATTCGTGTGGGCACGCTCAATATAGCGCTCAGCATTGGCATATAAAGCGTGTTCATCTTGTGGGTAGGCCGGGCTGCCAATGAGTTGGTTTAGCCGAACATTGTAATCAATCGCAGCTTCTTTATTACTGCTACGGGGGCGTATTTTAGCGAGCTTTACCAACAGGTTAATGTTTGAACCCGAAAACGATAACGGCGAGCTGCTCGACATAATTGAAGTTAAGCTCAGTACACGTTTTTTATACTTTGCCGCGGCAATTTGCGCAATCATGCCACCCATCGAAGCCCCCACTAAGTGTGCTTTTTTGATATCCAGTGCATTCATTAATTCTTTTACATCGCGAGCCATGTCATCGAGCGAATAGGGCAGCTTTGCGCGAATGGGAAATCGGCGGCTAAGCCAATGCTTTACAAGACTCGGCTTGCCTAACTCATCTAACGATGAAGATAGCCCTGCATCACGATTATCAAAACGAATAACCCTAAAGCCTTTTTCGACCAAGCCAAAATAAAGCGACTCTGGCCAAACGGTAAATTGAGCACCTAAGCCAATAATTAAAATGATCACCGGCGCATTTTTATCGCCTTCATCTTGATAACTAATACTGATACCACTGGCTGTAAGGATATGTTCCATAGACTGACAAATAAGCTTACGCAGGTATCATCAGCTTAGAGTGTGAAGTTGGCAGTTTAGTGACAGAAAGAAGAATAGACAGCATATGGCTACATGCTGTCTATTGTCAGGGAGTTTTCTTAGAAGTAAGCGGTCACGCCAATCCAGAAGTTACGGCCTTTATCTTTAACGTTGTAGTCGTCTGTGAATGTGACTTCGCTAACTACACCGCGACCTGTTAGGTATTCATACTCACCATCGCCATTTAGGTCGGTATAGCTAGTGCTATATGAGGTGAAATCTTCGTCTAATAGGTTGTTTACACGAGCATTGATTTGCACGTACTCATTTACATAGAACTGCGCACCTAAATTAAGTAGGTTGTAGTTTTTGTAGTACAGCGCTTTGTCGTGCACGTTATCCCAGCCGCGGTAACGGTCTGAACGATATACACCTTGTAGATATAGGTTTATAAAGTCAGTCGCTTCCCAGTTTAAGGTAAGGTTTGCCATGTGCTCAGCGGAGTTCGTTAATGGCTGACCTTGTTCTGGGCCACTCTTTTGTTCGCTATCAGTCCAGGTGTAGTTACCGTTAACAGACACTGTTTTAGTGATTGTGTATTGACCAGCAATTTCAACACCTTGAAGGTCTACTTCGTCAATATTGATCTTTTGGCTGTAGCTATCGTAGCCAAGCTGATCGTACTGACCTAAGTTCACACAAGGGCGCACATCGTTAGTTTGTTCACAGCTTAAAATAGTGTCGCCGCGGGCAATTTTATCTTCAAACTTGGTGTTGTAGTAAGTCACATTAATGTTGTGATCGCCATCAAGCGAAGTCCAGTAAAGTGCAATTTCTGAGTTCACACTGGTTTCTGGTTCTAAATCTGGGTTACCCGCAAATGGGCTTGTGCCCTGACCACCAAATCCGGTAATACCGTCATAAAGATCAGTGGTTTGTGGTGTTTTATAACCTGTACTAACACCACCTTTTAAGGTCCAAGTGTCAGAGAGGTTATATACACCGTAAACACGAGGTGATACTTGGCTGCCAAATACATCATGGTCATCGTAACGAGCACCTAATGTAAAGGTAAAGTTGTCGGTTGCCATCCAGTTATCTTCGGCAAAGATTGAGTACATGTTTTGCTCTTGTACTTTACCTGCTTGGTCACTTTCAAGACCAAATACACCGTCTTTTAACTCGCCATCAATTAACTGACCACCAATTGCTAGATTATGGCTACCAAAGCTGCCGGTGATAGGAATATCAAAGCGTAAGTCATAGGTATATTGGCTGCTTTCTAGTGGGCGAGCAGGGCGTGGTAGGAAAGTTTCTTCAGCTAAGTCTTTACGTGCTTGTTCGTCCATTCCTTCGTATTCGCCAGTACCATCGTACATCGCTTGCAGCTTCAATCGCTCGCTTACACTTAGCGGTAAAGTACGGCCATTATTTTGCGTATCAACATAAGAAACCGAGGCCTTCACCGTTGCCCAATCAAGCTCGCCATCGTAGCTGAATGACCACCATTCACGATCAAACTCTTGGTCTGCTGCATAACCTGCACGCGGGTTTACTTGGCCGCGGCGGTCTTGCCAAATTGATTCAATATTATCTTTAGTGCCAAGTGGGTAAGTAATGGTGCCTGATTCAATGTCGTAGCTTGGCGTGTTGTCGTAAACTTGGCTTGAGTTATCATAATCAAAACGTAAATGATGAGACTCAAACGGGGTATAAGTTAACGTAAAGCCATACTGCTCGTTGGTGTTATCAACGGTACGACCACCACTCCCAAAGCCTAATGAACGAATATGTACAACACCATTTGGATCGGTTGCTGGTTCAAATGTTGGCGATGATGCTTGTTGCTCGTAAACACTGCCGCGTACACCTAAACTTAAAACGTCTTTGATAAGCGGGCCCATCACACTAAAGTCAGTGGTGATGTCATCACCAAAATCATCGTTTTGTTGTAATGAACGACTAAATGAAACAGCACCGCTCCAGCTATCAGTGTGCTTTTTAGTGATGATATTGATTACACCACCCAGTGCATCTGCACCATAAAGCGTTGATGCAGGGCCGCGAATAACTTCAACACGCTCAATGGCATCAACTGGTGGTACGTGGTTAAACGCGTTGCCACCAAAATTGTTTGGATAAATATCGCCGTGGTTATTTTGGCGTTTACCATCAATGAGTAACAGGGTGTATTCACCTGTTAAACCACGCATACTCACACTGCCTTGGCCGGTTTTATCACGAGTTGTACCAATGTCGATACCTTCTAAATACTGAACAGCATCAAGCACTGAGGTGAAGGAATGAGACTTAATATCTTCATTGGTGATAATTGAAATACTTGCAGGTGCTTCGGTAACTTTTTGCTCAAAGCCTGTTGCAGTAATCACTAAACGTTCCATATCTTGTTTAGGCTTAGCGTCATCAGCAAAGGCTGAAAAATGTGTTGCTATGGCAAGTGCCAGTAAGCTTGGTTTTATTGATTTCATTGTAGGTTTCCAGTTCTTTATGTTGATTTTCCTTTTGAGGAACGGTGCGTATAGTACAGAAATTAAAAATACAATCAATAGTTATTCGCATTTAGGTTTTTGGGTTTTAACTCATTAAATAATATTTTTAGTTGAGTTGTTTTGGTTCTTAGCTAATTAATGCGGTGTTACAAATGAGCTGTAGATTAAATACTCTTAGCAGAGGTTATTGAGGTATATTGTTTTAACCATCACAATTAAAATTTTAGTAATGAATTCAGATATCTCTTTAGCGCGCTTTAAGCAATTTCCTGTGCTTATGTGGATCTTCTTATTTGGCTCGTTTATTACCCGTGGCAGTTATTACATGGTGTGGCCATTTCTTGCGGTGATCTTGTACGAAAAGTTTGCGTTATCGGCGACAGAAGTCGGTTTGGTACTTACCAGTGCTGCCGTGATTTCGGTGTTCACCAGTTTTATTGGTAGCAGCCTATCAGATAAAGTGGGCCGGCATACGCTGATGTACATTACTGGCGTGCTGTATATCATTTCTTTCTCGTTGTTAGCTGAGGTAGAAACGGTAGCAGGGTATGTGATTGTGATGACCTTATGCTCGATAGCAACCGCACTTTGGCGACCATTAACCAGTGCGGCGATTGGCGATATTATTGATGATGCACAAACTCGCGAGCTGGCCATGCAGTCGCTGTATTTTATTGTAAATGTGGGCTGTGCGGTGGGGCCATTAGCTGGAGTATGGCTAGGTTTAACAGGTGAGCAGTCGAGCTTTTATATTACCGCAGCAGCATTTGCTATTTTATTGGTGCTACTTGTTTGGGGCTTTAATTTTAGTGATAAAGCTGCAAAAAATACTGCCGCAATTGACGAGCCCGAAGAGAAAAAGCCAGCTGTACAGGGCAAGCAAATCTTACGTATTTTATTTGCCGATAAACTGCTGCAATGTTTAATTTTAGCCAATATTTTGTGCATGTTTATTTATGCGCAAATGGATAGTTCACTCATACAATACCTCACTCGTGCAGAGGCACCCGACCTACTTGCATTGATTTCTGCGCTGATATTTACCAATGCGTTAGTGATCATTTCAAGCCAATTTTTGCTGTTAAAAATGATGGCACGATTTAACTTAACGGTGCGAATTCAAATTGGTTTAGTGCTATTAATGGTGTCGCAGTTTTGGCTAGCACTTAATCCGATCGATTTATTTTGGGGCTGGATTGGTGCAATAGTGGTGATGAGTTTGGCCGAAACCATTTTATTTCCGACGATGAACGTGCACCTCGATAGGCTCGCGCCATCTCATCTTCGTGGTGCGTACTTTGGTGCGGCTTCGTTTTATGATTTAGGATTTGCTTTAGCACCACTCGGTGGTGGTTTAATTTTAGATTATTACGATGGCCCAACCTTGTTTTTTGTCGCGGGAGGGCTTTGCCTTGTGGTGATTTACTTATACGCCATACTCGAAAAGCTACCCAGACCAGATTTTGCAAACTCATTATCAAAGTAAATTTATAACGTGAAATTGCACAACAGCTGCTACCTTTATAACTCACACATTTAACGTTGAGGTGTAACATGGCTGTTTCTGCAATCCCAAAAGGTTTCCATGCGGTAACCCCGTATTTGGTTATTGAAGGTGCCACTAAGGCGATAGAGTTCTACAAACAAGCTTTTGCTGCTGAACTTGTAATGCAAATGCCTCTGCCTGATGGTGGAGTGGCGCATGCTGAAATAAAAATTGCCGATTCTCATATTATGCTTTCTGATAATTGCCAAGATGTGCAGTTTAAATCGCCGCAACAACTTGGTGGCACACCAGTGACCATTATGCTGTATGTTGAAGATGTCGATGCTGTTTTTGCTAAAGCCTTGTCGCTTGGCGCGAAAGAACTGCGCCCCGTGCATGATCAATTTTATGGCGACAGATCAGGGACTCTAGAAGACCCTTTTGGCCATATATGGACTATAGGCACACACAAAGAAGACCTCAGTGAGCAAGAACTTATGCAGCGTATGAGCGAGCTTATGAGTAAAGAGCAGGATGCTTAAAAAGTTGTTTCAACCGACATTCCTATTTGCCATGAATCCACCTCTTGGTAACTGCCAAGTGGCGTACTAAAGTCGATATGGATCACATTGTCGTTACTTGAGCGCGATGAATATAGGCGAATACCCACACCCGCACTGGTTAGCATTGAATCTGAAATATTCGCAGTTTTAGTGCTGCCAAATGCCTGCCCAACATCAACAAAGCCAACAAAGCCTACATCTACGAACTGATAGAAATTAATATTAGGGTACATTCTTAGCTCAGCCGTTGCTTGTACGCTTGAAGTACCATGTTGGTAACTTTCTGGAAAACCACGCATGCCTTCTTCACCGCCAACAGCCAGCGGTTTATCAGCAAATTCATGATTTTGCCAATGACCATTTACATGCGCATAAAAAGCAAATGAGTCTGACCAGCGATAGTTCATTTGTGCTTTTGAATAGATAGCTAAGCGATCATCAAGCTCAGTTCCTACATTGCCTTTGAGTCCAGCGGCAAATCGATACAAGGCGTTATTGTTAAACCATGCTTTGGTAAGGTTAGTATCATATAAAAAGCCTTGGCCAAAATTTACGGTATCGATGGCAAACTTTGAATTTAGCTCCCAGCCGAGATTAACGTCTTCGTTGTGGTTTATTAGGTCAATATCGTGCAATACGGCGTAATTGTCCTCTATCCAATGTAATCCGACCCAAGGCGCTGCAATGGTGTAATCGTTAAGGCCTGCAAGTAAAGGCTTTGTTTGAAAAGGGCGGTAGCTGACATCTTGGTAATCAATCCCAGCAAGCCAGTGGAAGGTTTGCTGGCTGTCTTGCGATAAAATTCCGCCGTAAGCAAACTGGGCGATTAATTCATCAGTAAAAAACTCTGAACGAGTCATGCCATTTTGATAGATATAACTTTTTTGCTTTTGTGATTTAGCAAAGTAGCGCATTAGTGCGTCACTGCTGCGTTGATAAAAAGGCTGATGATAATCCACTAAAAAGACTTGCCCGTCATCGTAATCATCAGCTTGTAAAGTGAGGGTTGCATGGGGCTGCCAAGGCACTGGCATTTGCAGCACTGAGTGGTAGCCTGAGCGTTCATGATCTGATTTATACTTTAATGATGCGCGAATACCGTAGCCTAAAAAGTTTTCTTCTTTAAAACCTAAGCTGTATTTATTATTGCCGCTACTACGGCCAAAATTAATGGTTGGCAATAAACTCCAGGTATCCCAGGTATCGATTTGCACCACGCGTGGCTCATCTTCAAGGCAGTCGTTTGTATAGCTAATTTTGGCATCTCTTAAGTATTTTTTGCCGCGTAGGATGCGCTCTGCTTCTTGTAGCTGACGCTCACTGACTTGGTCGCCTTCTTTAAAGGTTATCTGTTCGCTGATTACGTTTTTCTTGGTATCAATATGTAACCAATTGATAAAGCGATGCAGTGCAGTCGTTTCAGGATCATTGGCGTCAAAAATCGTGTGTGTATCAATGTTGAGTTTATCAACGAAGATGTCTTTATCTTCACTCAACTCAGTTGTAGGTTTGCTTTTTACTTCACAAACAACATCTAAGCTTAAAGGTTCTTTTGCATAAACTGTCCCTGTAGCAGTGCATGAAAATAATAAAACGGAGGTTATTTTATTCATCTTTGTTATGCCTACTAAATACCAAGGAGACGCGGCGATTTGCTTTATCAACCTTTAAATTCTTTACAGTTCTCAGCATAAAATCGCTAACTTAAGAAAAACTTAACTAAAACTTAAACTTCATTGAAGATTGTAAGGTTATGATTAATAAGGGATATGATAATCAACTAAGGCGAAATTAATCGTGAAATAGCTGGCTTACGTATGATTTCTTAAGGTTTCTAATAGAGTAAGTAATGAAAAAGCGTGTTTTATATTGGCTGCAAAATGATTTACGCCTAGTCGACAATGAAATTCTATCTGAGTTAGCTGATTTTGATGGCGAGCTTGATTTAGTGTTTGTGATTGAACCACGCTGGTTTCGGCAAACTAACTATCAGTCGAAATCGTTTGGTACGCATAAATTCAACTTTTTACGTGAGAGTCTCGCGGCATTTGCACAAGCAGTTGAGAAGCTTGGGCAAACACTGCATGTGATCACTGGTGAGCCTGAGCAAGTAATTAGTCAGCGATTGCAAAAATATGAAATTGAAACATTGGTTTGTACTGAGCAGGTTGGTGTTTATGAGCAAAAGCAGCTCAATAAAATCAAAGTATTATGCCCACATGTGACGGTGAAAACCTATCAGCAAGATACCTTGTTCAAGGCAAGTGATTTGCCTTTTCAACTTGATAACCTGCCAAAAAACTTTACTGCTTTTCGTAAAAAGGTAGAAGCTGAGCCAGCCTTTATAGCAGCGCCTTTGCCAGCGGTAAGCCTTTTGCCTCACCCAGTTCAGCTATGTCCTGAGCAAGCTATAGATGATGTTCCTGCTCACTCAGGCAGTTTTAAAGGTGGTTTAATTGCAGCTCAGCAGCATTGCAATGCTTACTTTTCGTCTAAAGCGCCAAGCAGTTATAAAGAAACGCGTAACGAGTTAGATGGTTTTAGTAACAGTACCAAGTTCAGTGTATGGCTCGCTGGTGGCACAATTAGCGCAAAACAGCTGTACAGAGAGGTTGAAGTATATGAGCTTAAAAACGGGGCGAATGAGTCTAGTTATTGGATAAAGTTCGAATTACTGTGGCGCGAATACTTTAAGTGGCATGCGGTACAGGCTGGTGTAAAACTATTCCATTTTAAAGGACAAAAGCAAAGCGCGCCTCTGACTACCTTTAATAGTCAGCGTTTTGAGTCGTGGTGCCAAGGCCGCACGCCGTTTGCTTTGGTGAACGCAATAATGCATGAGCTTAATGCGACAGGCTATATTTCTAACCGTTCGCGCCAAATTGCGGCAAGTTGTTTGGTCAACGAACTTGAGCTTGATTGGCGCTATGGTGCGGCTTATTTCGAGCAACAGCTCATTGATTATGATGTAGCAGCTAATTGGGGGAACTGGCAATACATTGCGGGTGTCGGTGTTGACCCCAGAGGAGGGCGGCACTTTCATATTAATAAGCAAACAGCGCTGTATGATCCTTTGGCTCGTTTCATTCGCAAATGGCAAGGTGATGTTACCGTCTCTGAGCTTATTGATGTTGTCGATGCAGCTGATTGGCCAATAGCCACTTAGCTGTTGTAGATCAATATACTTGCCTACTCTGTTAGAGGTTTTATTGTTTGTTAACTAATATAAATATAGAGGCTTGATTGATGCCATTGGGTTAGCGAGCAAGGAAAACTATGATATTTAGTGAAGGCTATGAGACGGTCAAATCTAAGCTAGGTTTAGATGTGGCTCAATTAATTCTTGATGGCAGTGATGCAGGCATTTGGCTTTGGAATATACAAACCGGCGAAACAATTTTTAATGATAAGTGGGCTAAAATCGTTGGCTTCACCTTAGACGAATTAAAGCCTGTATCGATAGAAACATGGATGAATTTAGCCCACCCAGATGATTTAGAAAATTCAGAAAAGCTTCTTAATGCTCACTTTCGTGGTGAGTCTGAGCGTTATATTTGTGATGTTCGTATGAAGCATAAAAAAGGGCACTGGGTAAAGGTGCTTGATAAAGGTAAGGTGCAAAGCTGGGATGAAGCAGGTAATCCTGAATGGATGCTAGGGGTTCACATTGATATTACAGAACAATGGCTCAAAGAACGTGAAATAGAGTTTTTGCACGCTAAGCTACAAACCTTTACTGACAATCTTCCCGGGTTTGTTTATCAATTTGTAATTGATGAGCAAGGCCATGCATCATTTCCTTTTGCAACAACTAAGGTGGTTGATATTTATGGGTGTACACCTGAAGAAATAAAACAATCAGCCAGTATCTTAACAGACACAGTTCATCCAGATGATTATGAACGTATTTACAAAAGTGTTGTGCGGTCACGCGTTAGTTTAGACGATTGGCATGAGGTTTTTCGGGTTAATCATCCAACCAAGGGATTAATATGGGTTGAAGGCAAGTCTTCACCTGTAGCACATAAAGATGGAAGTGTTGAGTGGAATGGGTACTTAGAAGATGTTAGCGAAGAAATTAAAAATAACGAGCAAATAAAACTACTCACAGCTGTTTTTTCGACAACCAGTAGAGGCATCATAATCACCACCTCAGAACCTAAAATTGTTGATGTAAACCCTGCTTTCGAACAGATAACGGGTTTTAAAAAATCTGAAGTTTTAGGAAAAAACCCTGCCATTTTATCTTCTAGCCGTCATCCTTGTGAGTTTTTCAAATCTATGTGGCAGACATTACTTGCTGATGGCTCTTGGCAAGGAGAAGTGTGGAATAAACGTAAATCAGGCGAGGTCTTTCCTGAGTTATTATCGATTGATGCTTTATATGATGACAGCGGCAATGTAAGTCATTACATTGGCGCATTTGATGATATTTCCCAAGAGGTGGCAAACAGACAATTATTAAGTGAATTAGTCAATCAAGACCCATTAACTAAATTACTAAACCGACGCGGCTTAGATATTCAATTGAATGCATTTTCAATGCAAGCGCCCGTCGAGCATAATCACTTTTCGTTAATCTATATAGACCTCGATAACTTCAAACTTGTTAATGATACTTTTGGCCATGAAAAGGGCGATAATTTACTGTTAGATATCAGTGAGCAACTTTCATTACAGTTAAGAGATAATGATGTGTTGGCGCGTATTGGCGGGGACGAATTTGTTATTCTACTACCGACCTTAGCAAAACGCTTTGTTTGTCAGGATATTGCCGAGCGCTGTCAAAAAGCGGTTGAAGCAGTTGCCAAGCGTTACGCAACATTGTTACCCGTTAGTGCAAGTTTTGGTATTGCGATGTTTCCAGAGGATGGTAAAAATGCCAAACAGTTGCTCGCCTCAGCTGACGAGCAAATGTATAAAATGAAGCTAAAGAACAAATCGTTACCAGTCGGTTGATATTTCGACGCTAGGTAGTTTATTTAAAAGCGGTAGTAAGGCGCGCTCTTTGCGTAAATCTTTGCGTTCGTTTTCTAAATCTTTGCGTTCTCGATAAAGCTCTTTTTGCTGGCCATTATCAAGCTGATTGCTATTAAGCTCTGCGCGAATATCTTTTAAGCGGCGGTCAATGTCGTCAATTCGCTCATCAATGTATATCAGTCTTTGCTGTACTTCGTACCTATCATTGCCTTCTTGCCATGCTTTACGAAAAGCAGTGCTGTTACAAACGCCATTGTAAGATGCGCCTTGCATGCCAAGGGTAAAGCCATTTTTGGGCTCACAATAGACCGCCAGACCCTGATCATATCCCACTTTATATTCAGCAATATTGGCACTTACGCCATATTCGCTGCATTGTGATAAGGCATCTATGCCATCACGATACTCAGTGCCATCTGCACCATGCTTATAACCAATACCATGCCAATTGGCTTGTAAACATTCATCTTTACTTACCGAGGTACAGCCTGCTAATACGGTTAAAGGAAGCAGGGCAAGGATCCATTTTCTCATTGAAATTTCAGCTTGAACTATTAATAATTTACTTGATTCTAGCCTGAAATATTATTTTTTAGAAAGTTGTTTTTGTATTTCATAACAATGCCCTCACATGATTAAGTATTATTGCCGATTAGTATCCATCACCACTGACAGAACCGCTGGGCGATGCGAATATTTGGCTGTGCATTTTTTAAATGTACTAATTGCAATATACATAACGCGGTAAAGTGACTGCGTTTTATAAGCTGATGACGGTCAAAGCGCATGATCTCGTACCATAGCTTAAACAGCTCACCAAAACGCATCAGGTTGTTATTGTTAAATTGCCACTGCGACTGGTAGTTTACTTTGATTGGGCAGGGCATATGGCCCGGATAGGCTTGCCATGGTGCAAGCATGGCACGCGGATAACTGGTTTTCAGCCAGCGCTGATAAAAACGGTGTTTACGTACATATTCAACAGAGACTGCTAAAGGATATTGCAGTACTTTCCACGAATAAAACGGATGAAAGAACTCCATTTTAAACTCGCATACTTGCTCGTTTGGAATGCTCAAATGATGGTGTTGATCATTGAGTAGCAAAAACAATTGAAATGCTTTTTCGAGTGGCAATTCAGCCAAGGGTTTAAAACTAAGTTTTAGGTTATCAATTAGTTTTTGTTGCAGCATAGACGCATTATGTACCACTGACTTTGGCAAATAAGCGTACTGCTGATCTAAATAAGCTTGAATGAGTTTATCAAGATTGTTTTCTTTTGCCGCAGCATAAATAGCGTCGCCATAAAACACCGCACCTAAGCCAACACTGCCGCCATTACCAGACCAACTAATTTGTGGTCTTGAAACGGTTTTATATTCATTGTGATGTGCTTTGCGCCAGTATTTGCCAAGGCGCTGTTCAACAGAGAGCTTTTGCGTGTCGCGTACTTGCACTACTTCAAGTTTAAGGGCATTTTGCGAAGCATATTGTTTTGCGCAGTAGAGATCTTGGCTATCTGATTGCGAAAAATTAAACGACTTTAGCTGAACCCCTTGGCGTAATAGCTCGCAGTTAATTAATCGTGAATCTAAGCCGCCCGACAGGGTGCTGAGCACTTTTCTATCGGTGTGCATCGCTTTTGTGACAACACTGCGAAAAGCCTGAGTAACGCCTTCAATTGCGTCGGTCACCTCAAAGTTTTGTTTGGCAAGGGCAACCCAATCAAAGTAACGTTGTTTTACCACGCCGTGGCTGGCATCAAAACGTAATATTTCGCCTGGGTATGAGCATTTAATGTTTTTATAAGGCGTGTGATCTAAAAGCGGGTAGCCAAGTACCGCAAGCTCTGTGAGTGCATCGGCATCGCTTTCAAGCTCAATACTGAGCTGTTTAAATATCCCCAAGTTGGTTGAAAACAGTAAGCCTTGCGCCGTTTTTAAGGTGTAAAATGGTTTTAAGCCAAGTGGGTCTGTGGCAAGGACTAAGCTGCCTAATTGGCTATTAAACTGGCAAAAGCTAAATACTCCTTCACATTGCTGCAAGCAGGTGTTGAGCGAGCTTGTATTTGCCATGGCCTTTAAATCATCACTACGAGAGCTACTGAGTAAGGGATGACCAATCAGCGTTGCAATTTGCGACTCAGTTTGCAACCAACTCGCTTGTTGGTATGCATCAAAATCATATTGAAAAATAGCTCCATTATCACAATCAAAGCGCTGAACATCTGCTTTTTTATAGCGATTAAATACATCAGCTAGTTGATTAATATAATGAAATTCTGTTTTGCCTAATTCATTGAATTGGATATAACCTGCGATAACAGCCATGTTAACCACCTTTTCGTTTGCTAACTTACTAGTAAAATTGCAAGCCATAGGCCAAAACGAATAAAGGCCTTAAACAAGGCCTTTGGGTAACATTACAAAATTACAAACGCAGATCAGCGATTGTTAAGTTGTTGGTTGATCTCATCAAATATACTGGCATCATCAATGGTAGATGGAATTTGTAGTTCTTCACCATCGACCAATTGGCGTAAGTTCTTTCTGAGTATTTTCCCTGAGCGGGTTTTTGGGAGGCGCTCAACATGCAAAATGTTTTTTAAGCAGGCAATGGCGCCAATTTGATTTCTTACCGAGTGAACTAATTGTTGCTCGACTTCTTTGCTATCGCCAAGGTAATCATCTTTGAGCACAATCATTGCCATGGGTAGTTGCCCTTTGAGTGCATCGTTAACACCAAATACTGCGCATTCAGCAACAGCAGGGTGGGCTGCTACAATTTCTTCCATCTCACCGGTTGATAAGCGATGACCCGCAACGTTAATTACATCGTCGGTACGACCCATAATAAATAGATACCCATCGTCATCAATATAGCCGCCATCACCAGAAAGGTAATAACCCGGGTACTCGCTTAAGTAGCCCGCTTGAAAGCGTTCATTGTTTTGCCAAATTGTAGGTAAACAGCCAGGAGGTAAAGGCAGTTTAATAACCACAGCGCCACTTTCGTTTGCTGCGCACTGCTCACCGTTCATATCAAGAATTTGTACATCAAAGCCCGGTGTTGGTACCGTAGAGCTGCCCGGTTTAGTGGCAAGTTGTTCAATACCAATTGGGTTACACGCAATTGCCCAACCTGTTTCTGTTTGCCACCAGTGGTCGAGTACGGGCAAGCCCGTTTTGTCTTTTAGCCACTCATAGGTGGGTGGATCGAGGCGCTCGCCGGCCAAAAATAAACGCTTTAAACTTGAGGTGTTGTGTTGTTTAAAGCCCTCAGCGTTAGGGTCTTCTTTTTTAATTGCGCGAAACGCAGTTGGAGCACTAAATAAAGCAGTGACTTTATAATCTTCGACAACACGCCAAAACGCACTGGCATCAGGGGTTCTAATTGGTTTGCCTTCATAAAGTACGGTGGCACAGCGATAAATGAGCGGCGCATATACAATGTACGAGTGACCAACTACCCAGCCAATATCAGAAGCTGCCCAAAATACCTCACCGGGTTTCATGCCATACACGGTTTCCATGCTGTAATGCATTGCAACTGCGTGCCCCCCGTTTTCTCGAACCACCCCTTTAGGAGTTCCTGTAGTGCCTGATGTGTAAAGAATATAAAGCGGGTCGTCACCTGCAACAGGTACTGCAGCGACTGCACTTGCTGCCTCAGAGGCTGATTGCCAATCGATGTCTCGGCCATCTTGCATCTCGGCGATGGCTTGTTCACGCTGAAATACAATACAGTGTTCAACAGCATGCTTGGCGTTGTCGAGTGCTTCATCAAGCAGTGGCTTATATTCAATTACATGATTGATTTCGACCCCGCAAGACGCAGTAAGCACAAGCTTAGGCTTTGCATCATCAATACGCACCGCGAGTTCGTGCGGTGCAAAACCACCAAATACAACGGAGTGAATGGCACCGAGGCGCGCACACGCCAGCATACCAATAACCGCTTGTGGGATCATTGGCATATAAATGACTACGCGGTCACCTTTGCTTACGCCAAGGGATTGCATGAGACCTGCAAATTTAGCTACCTGAGTTTGTAACTCCCCATAAGTGTATTGTTGTTTGGTATTGGTAACAGGGGAGTCGTAAATCAGTGCAGTTTGGTCGCCAAAGCCTGCTTCGACATGTTGGTCGAGGGCTAGGTAACAAGTGTTTAGCTGACCATCGGCAAACCAATGGTAAAAATCATTATCGTCATATTGATAAGGAGCACTTGGCTCTTTAAACCAAGGAATTCGTTTACTTTGCTCAAGCCAGAACTGACCGGGATCGCGCTGGAACTGTTGATATTGTTGTTGATATTCGCCCGCCATTGTGAGGCTCCTATACTTTTTAGTGAGAGATTTGTACAACGTACTAAAAAATATAGGGCGGTTTTTGATTAAATAATATGCGACCTTGGTCGGCATTAATTGGGCTAGATGTAATGAAACCGCCCGGTTTAGGGGCGATTTCAGGGAGTTGTGATACTAAACCTGTTGTTCACTAATAAGCGGTAAGCAAATGAGGATCTTAACGCCACCTAACTCACTGTGCTCAGCTTTTATAGTGCCTTTGTGTGTTTCAATCAGGCTTTTACAAATCGCCAGTCCAAGGCCTGAGCCCCCCGTTTGACGGCTGCGCGACTTATCAACACGGTATAAGCGTTCGAATATTTCAACTAACTGATTGTCGGTAACGCCGGGTGGGGTATCTTCAATGCTAAAAGAAATGCTCTGCTCTGAGGCTGTCGCTACAAATTTAATTTTGCCGGGTTTATCAGTATAAAAAGTACTGTTTGATAAAAGGTTAGTCAGTACTTGCTTAATTTTATCGATATCCCATGTCACCTTGATATCAGCAGCAACGCGAATGTTACTGGTAAATTCAAAGCCTTTGCTTTGTACAAAAGCAGCAAAGTCTTGTTGCCAAACGGATAATACATCAGCAAGTAAATAGGGTTTTAAGTTAAGGTACAGGCTATCAGAATCTGCTTGTGCTAGTTGATGGATATCACGGATCAGTATATTTATATCGGTAAGTTTTCGATTAATTGCATCGTAAGAGGCATCAACGTCTTTGGCGATATTGTATTGCAATGCTTCAACTTGCAATTGTAGTGCTGTGAGTGGCGTGCGAATTTCATGAGATACATCGGCTAGTAAGCGGTTCTTTTTATCAACAACTTCTTGGAGTAGCTGTGCTCGTTCGCTGGCAAGTTTACGCTTTTTAAATGAGCGGTAGCCAAAGCCTGATATCAGTAAAATCACGCAGCTTAAGCCCAATAACCACGCTTTAAATTGCCATTCACTTTCGCTTAGTTGGGCGGCTTGAATTTGCTTATCAGCACTCAATTGATTGATTTCTTGCTGATTTCGCATAAAAGCCACTTGGCTTTGCATTGCGGCCACGGTTAAGTCGTGCTGATTTTTACCGGTATTATCTTCAAGGGTTTGATAGCGACTTTGCGATTCAAATGCTTGTTTATACAGTTGTAATGCAAGGTAAGAGTCAGTGAGTAGTTTATTTAAGCTGATTTGATCTTCAACATCATGCAGTTCGTCAGCCTGTTTTAAAGCTTGCTCTGCGGTTTTAATAGCTTTTGAATGATCATCAAGGGCTTGATAGATGCGTGTTTGAGTGATCCCTAAAGACACTAAGTGTGATCGAAAATTATAGTCAGTAGCGATTGCTAAAGCGCGATCAATATATGCTTGCGCTTCACTAATGTTGCCTTGTTTTAAAGCAATTAACGCCATTAAATTATACGAGCGACATAGCCCTGTGTTTGAAGATGATTGTTGATAATAGCTAATCGACTTCTCAGCGTAATCGGTGGCTGTAGCAAGTTCACCTTGTTTAAGTGCAGCATAGCCAACTTTCATGGCACTATTACCAATATCGACTTTAGAGCCAATTTCTAAATCCAACACGTGAGACATTTTAAAGTGCTTTAACGACTGAGCATTGTCACCCATACGTCGATAAACTTCGCCAATTTCATAAAGCGCATCTGCAATGCCTTTTTTATCATCAAGTTTTTGATGCAAAGAAAATGATAAAGTTAAATTAGCAAGCGCCGCATTGTGATCGCCAATAATGGCTTCGATTATTCCTAAGTTTTGTAGCGCAGATGCATATGATTTTTCGTCATCGAACTCGCGTAAAATATTGACTGCTTTTTGTGCTTCGCTTAGAGCAGCTATGTATTTATCTTGCCAGCGTAAAATAGCTGCTAATCGCTCATAAGACTGGGCTATCAGCATAGAATCTTGTATCTGTTTGGCAATGGATAATGCATCTCGGTAGTGCTGCTCTGCTGTTAGAAAGTTACTTTTTCTACCTTGTGCGTAACCCTGAATAAGCATTGCTCGTACCGTTACAGCCTGATTATTTTGTGTTTGTCCGTAATCTAGTAGTTGCTCTGCATAGCTCAGTGCTTGGTCATAATCGCCATTGCTTACATTCATAAACGCCAACGATTCGAGCGCTTCTTGAATGATCTGTGGCTGATTGATGAGGGTTGTATCGTTAGTTAACTGCTCAAATATATCCGTTGCTTGGCTTGGATCACTGTTACGTAGCAATTGTGCTTCGTTTAGTTTTTCTTGAGCCTGTTCAGGAGTTATTGCAAAGGCGCTTAACGGTAGGCAGCTAAGGGCGCAAGCCAAAGCTAAGCTTTTATAAAATAATGGAGTGTTTTTCATTTTTTATTTGGGTAAAGGCAACTGCCATTTTTGTAAAATTGCTTGGTATTGACCGCTTTGCTTCAAAGCTTTAACTGCATCAGTTAATTGTATAGCGAGTTGTTTATCTATATTAAGGTTTGCAGCGAGGTAAAGGCCTGAGGGAAAGTCGTCTAAGTGCAGGCTTTTATGAATGTCACTAGGGTCAACCCCAGATAATGCCAGTTCGTTTTGCAAGGTTAGAGTGTTGGTAAGCACAAAGTCGATGCGCTCTTTTTCAAGCAATTGCCAAAGTTGATGGTAATGACTGACTAGCACCAAGTTTTTATCTTCATTAAATCCCGCTTGCTTCAAATAATGTTCACTTGAATAGCCTCGAATAGTCGCTACACGGTACTGCTGGGCTTGCTTTAAGCTAAATATTTTGTGGCTTTTACTCGATAGATCCACTAAATAAGCATCTGAAAAATAGGTTTGTGCTAACCACTTAAACCGGCTTTCACGAGCTGGATTTTTTAGTAACGAAATCATTAACATGTTTGGATTGTTTTCAAGCTCATAAAAAGCCCGTGCCATTGGCATAATTCTGAATTCGCCGGAGATGTTTGCGCGTGCCAGAGCTGTTTTTACTACTTCAACAAGCGCACCGTCTGCTTCGCCTTGCTGATTTTTAAAATGGTACGGTGGTAAATCTTCGGCAAGAAAGGTCAGTGTTTTCGCAGCCGTCGCACAACTGATGAAACAAAGCAGGGTAGCAATCAGAAATGAGCGGAGCAGCATAAAGACCCTTTATCCTTAAACAAGTTATTAACATATTAATTAATATTAGTGAAAAGGTATAGGTTTTTAGCTGCTGCGTAAGATTTAGTTACTTTTTTTACTGCGAGGAGCACCCAGTAAAATACCTATATGACAAACACATACAGATAAAAATGCGCTTACGCCAAGTGCGCCGCCGTAGCCATGCAAACGTGGCACTAAGTATTCAAACAACATTGCAAATAGTAACGAAGAAATGGCTAACGTGAAGATACCAAAGCGCTTTGGTGCGCTCATGCCAATGAAAGTCCCGCCAAAGAAAGCCACGCTGTAGAGCTCCACATCAACAGATAAAAGGCTCAAGACACTAAATGCAATAATGCTGGTAGCCGCTGATGCACGGATGCCATCAAAGCGATTATGATGCGCTAAAAAGTACGTTGAGTAGGCTCCTAATAAAGCGGTAATAGCAATAAATAAATCCATTAAAAGACCCCTTTTGCCAGCATATAAAGCGCTACACTGGCAAAAGCAACGCTACCAAGACGACCACCAAAACCTGCAAATAGATTCATAGTTAATACGTAAAGGCTGGCACCAATTAAAGAGATAAAGCTCAGTTCCCAGTAGCTGTTGATTAAACTTGATGAGCACATGCCAGCAAAGCTGCCAGCGTATATGGCTGCATATGGGTGATTACCAAAACGAGCAGGAAAAGGAATGAATGTGCCAACTAACCCAGTAACTGCGGCAGATAAAACAAGGGCAACATTAGCTTGGTCATGAAGTAAAAAGCAGGCAAAACAGCCAACAGAAAAGGCCAAAAACTTGACCATGAAAAATGTAATATGTGCCATTAATTGACGATACACCTCGCTTAAGTAGGTAAACGAGGTGCATTATCTCATTGATGCGTTTAGTCCTGCAACTGCGCTTTGGCGGGTATTGCTGCTACTTTGGTGTGGTGACCATACAAAGCAACAATTAAAAAGCAAACAAGTGGTACAACAAACGAAACCGCAGTGTTAAAGGCATCTATGGTTGCGGCTTGGATCAGCGGTAAAAATGCGCCCCCTAAAATTGCCATTACTAAGCCTGCTGCACCCACTTTTGCATCTTCACCCAGACCTTCAAGTGCTGTGCCGTAAATGGTTGGGAACATCAAAGATAGACAGCTCGAAATAGCAACAAGTGCGACTACGCCCATTAAGTTAACTTGCGTTGCAACAATAAAACAAAGTACAGCTGCAACTAAAGCCATAAAACGCAGTAATTTAGCGCCGCTTATAAAGCGCATGAGCCATGTCATAATGAAGCGAGATACTAAAAATACCAACATCGAATATTGTAATACTTGGCCACCAGTCACCTCTGTGGTGTTAAGTGCTTCCATGGTGTAGCCAATGGTGTAGGTCCATACACAGGTTTGAGCGCCAACATTAAAAAATTGTGCCAGCACACCAAATCGATAATGCTTGTTTTGATACAAATGTTGAAAGGTCTTTTTAAGTTTGCATGGCTGCGCTGCTACTTTTGTTTCTGTTGCAGGAGAGCGGCTAAAGAAGATACATAGCCATAGCAAGATTAAACAACAGGCCATGCCCACATACGGCACCATCACAGCATCGAGTTCAGCACTAACAACGGCTTTTAATTGTGCCTCATTCATCAAAGCACGGCTTGCACTATCGGCTTGATTTAAGTTTGGTAAGATCAACGTCGCCGCCAAAAACACACCAATATTAGTCCCAACGGGGTTGAAAGCTTGTGCCAGGTTAAGTCTGCGGGTTGCTGTTTGCTCGCATCCTAACTGCATGACATAGGGATTTGCAGAGGTCTCTAAAATAGATAAACCACCTGCAAGTATAAACAAGGCCAATAAAAAGTGACTATAGAGCATGGTTTGGCTAGCAGGGTAAAACAATAAGGCACCACAGGCGGCCATGGCTAAACCTACTAACAGCCCCGTTTTATAATTAAACCGTCTATTGATCATGGCCGCCGGTAAAGCTAGGCAAAAATAAGCGCCATAATAACTAAACTGCACCAATGCTGATTGCAAGGCACTCATCGAAAATGTTTTGCTAAAAACTTTCACTAATGGGTCTGTCATATTGGCTGCAGTGCCCCAAGCAGCAAAGCAAATTGTAAGCAGAATAAAAGGCCATAGCATTTGGCGCGATACAATAGCGGACTGTGTTTGCATAGTTCACCAGATTAATGTGTTCATATTGTTGTGGCCGACAGTATTCACGACTACAAATAATAAATCAACCTAGTTGATTTATTATTTTGACTGGTAGATAGTACGCCAAACAGGTCTAATAGGCCGCTTATCAGCTTGTATCAAGAAGGATGTTATGAAGAGCAGTTTATCGCGAGCACCAAGAAGCAATAACGAGCGCGCAATTTTAAGTTTAATTAGGCAGCAGCAAAGCATACCTAAGGCACAAATAGCGAAGGCGTTAGCTTTGTCTGCTCAGGCGGCAACAGTGAATATCAATAAGCTCGAAGAAGATAAGCTATTGCTTCGTGATGCACCTGTTAAAGGCCGAGTAGGGCAGCCAAGTGTGCCTTTTAGGCTTAACCCTGATGGCGCGTTTAGTTTTGGTTTAAAAATCGGACGACGACGCTTCGATCTGATACTCGTTGATTTACAAAGCACGCAAAGAGCGTCTGTATCTTTGGAGGTGAATGAGGCATCGGTTGATGAGCTTAAAGTATTTTTAGAAACACATATTCCTAAATTAATCAGCCAATTAGAACCTGAGCTGCGCTCACATGTTTGCGGGCTTGGGGTCGCTATGCCGTTTGATATTTGGCAATGGCAGGCAACTTCAGACTCAGCAAAAAATCCCCTTAGCCAATGGCAAAACTTTGATTTGAAAGGCTACTTAGAAAGTCAGTTTCAGTTACCTGTTTATATTAGTAACGACAATAACGCAGCCTGCTGTGCAGAGTTAAGCCTCGGAAATCCTAATAACTATAGCGATTTTTTATATGTCTATTTAGGGGCTTTTTTAGGTGGCGCTGTGGTGATTAACCATCAGCTTCTCGAAGGCAAAAGTGGTAATGCCGGTGCAATAGGATCCATGCTAAACGCTGAACGCGAACAGTTACTTAGCCAATGTTCGTTACTGTCATTGCAAAGCGAGTTTAATAATGCGCAACTTGGCATTTCTGTGTATGAGCTAACAGACTGTCAGTTTGCAGTGCATAAAGGGCTAGTTCAGCCTTGGCTTGAAAAAGCCGCAGAGGCTATCAGTATTGCCATGCATAACAGTTTAAGTTTATTAGATATGCAAGCTGTGATTATTGATTCGCCGTTACCGAGTAAAGCGCTTGAACAGCTCAAGCACTTATCAATTGCAGCATTTGCACGCTTAGATAGTCGTGGACTACGTAGCTGTGAAGTGAGTTTAGGTGTGTGCGGAGAAAAAGCGCAGTCAATAGGCTCTGCCCAACTTGCGCTTAGTCATCATTATTTTTAAACAGGAGTGAGCAGCTCACTCCTGGTTAATTTATTACTTCTGATATTGTTTGAACCACGCAAGCGTGTATTCAATTTTCGAAATCATACGCGATGGACGACCCGCAATACCATGTGGTGAGCCCGGCACACGAATAAGCACGGTATCTACCTTTTGCAGTTTTAATGCTTGATAGAATTGCTCTGATTCTGAAATCGGCGTACGGCGGTCTTCTTCACCTGTCATGATCAATGATGGCGTGGTTACGTTACCCACTAATGAAAGCGGCGAACGTTTCCAGTAGTGTTCAACATTATCCCATGGCATGCCCGGGAACTGGTTGCGAATTTGACCAATGTAGCTGTCGGCAGTCAGTGTTTTACTTAACCAGTTAATCACTGGTTTGGTAATTGCAGCCGCGTTGAAGCGGTTTGTTAAACCTACAGCATAAGCTGTTGCAATACCACCTGCTGAACCACCAGCAATAAATAGGTTATCTTTGTCGATAAACCCTTTTGCTATCATGGCATCAACCGCTGAGTTATGGTCAGCAAAGTCTTCTTCAGAGCTGTATTTACCATCTAACAGCAATGCAAAGTCTTTACCGTAACTTGTTGAACCACGGTAATTTACATATACAACCACATAACCTTCAGCGGCATAACGTTGTAATTCAGCAGTAAAGCTTGGGCCATAGGCTAGATGTGGACCGCCGTGAATTTCAACCATTAATGGATATTGCTTGCTCTCATCAAAGTCAGGTGGCGTGATGTACCAACCTTGAATGGCTTGGCCGTCAAACTGCGACTTAACATTCAGCTCGTGTACTTTACCTAGCTTTTTATGGCCTAATATATCTTCGTTTAATGAAGTAAGCGTTTTAGTTTTACCTTTGTATAGGTAGCCTAAATCAGCTGGGCGATACTCGTTGCCTTTTGTATAAGCAATGGCGCCATTGTTGGCCATGCTAAAACTACCGCTAACATACGGGCGACCAATTGAAGTGCCCGATAGCGTATCAGTTAAATCAGTTACCTTACCGCGGCTGGTTACTTTAGCGAGCTTACGCTTACCAAAATCATCGTACTGAATAACAAAGTCGCCATCGCCTGACCACTTATAATCAGCCACTGAACGGTCTAATTTTTCAGTAATATGCTTGATTGATTTATCATCTAAATCAAGTAATGACAGCGTTGAGTTAATATAAGGCACAGGGACGTTGTCACGAGCAACAAAGGCAAGCTCATCACCGTCTTTAGCATAACGCGGGTTACTTTCTCGGCCCGGTAAATCTGTTAGCTGTGTAAGCTCACCTGATTTTACGTTAATTTCATAAAGGTCTGACTCAGTAGTGCGGTATTCCCAGTCATCATTGCGATCAGCAGAAAAAGCCAGTTTTGTGTTACTTGGATCCCAAGCAAGTGGACCATAGTGCTGATAATCACCCGATGTTAATTGGCGTGGTGTGCCACCCGAAACCGGAATAACAAAAACGTGACGATATGAAGGTTCTAAAAAGCCTGCACCATCAGCTTGATAACGCGCTTTTTCAATTACTTTAACTGGTTTTGACCACTCGGCGCCTTTTGGTTTTTTTGGCAGCTTTACTGATTTAGCGAACGCAGATTTACCTTCCGGAATGCTCATAGTGAAGGCAATTTGCTCTGAGTCATTGGACCAAGTTAAGTTACGTACTGATTTTGGAAGTTGCGTTAAAAGCGCTTGTTTGTCTTGCGCTAACCAATAAACGTGAAGTTGATTTGAGCCGCTTGAATTGCTGGTAAAAGCAATTTTTTGGCTATCTGGAGACCAAGTTGGTTGGCTGTAGTTATGTTCATCAGAAAACAGCGGCGTGTGTTGACCAGACTTTAAATCGTAAAGCCAAAAGCTACGTTTGTTGCCATCTTTCATGATGTCGTAGCCGCTACGCACATAAACAATTTTTTTACCGTCTGGGCTTATTTGTGGGTCGCCTGCGTATTCAAGTTGAAAAATATCTTCAGAAACAAATTTGTCGTTAGCATATACCTGAGCTGTTGTTGCTGCGCACAGCAAGCTGGCTCCAATAAAAATTGATTTTTTTAATTGCATGGAATGGTCTTTTTTTAGCCGTAAAATTTTATCCTAAAAGCAGACCATGCTGTGCGCAAGCACATTGAGATAAAGTTGCATTTACCCCAGTTGAATTGACTCAAAGTCTATATGTGCTTCGCTAGTACCTGATTTTAAAGGCTTAGGCAAACTTAAAATAGTCATCCCAACGACTATCTAAGCGTTGTTTGGCATTGGCTAAATCAACCGCCGAATAAAGATCATTGTTTTGATTAACCAGTTCAAGCTTGACGAGTTTGTCTAAAGCATCATCAATTTCAAAGTCGAGCTGGCAATTATGTTGCTCGTTAAACCATTGCTCAATTTGCTTATCTAATTGCTCTGCCGTCATCTCAGATTTGCTCTTTAATAAAAAGGTGTAGGCAAGCAGCGCTTCTTTTACATCTTCTTCTTCAGCTGCATCAACGAGGGTATGAAAAACACCTGCGTTGTTATCGAGATTTTTAAAATACAAGTTGTCGGCCAGTGCTTTCATAAAGCGAATTTTACGATTTTTAAACTTGCTCCACTCTTTAAATATAAAGCTGCCAAACACACCCATGCCGATTGCAAAGGTAATAAAGTGCTGCTGACTCATATGCACTTCTTCGCTGCGCCAACCGCCCCAAAAAGCAATCAAGGCAATAAGCAGTAAAATTGACGCGCCTAATTTTGTTACCAACACCACAGCACCACCAATCAGGGCAGATGAGCCAATAATCAGTTTATCAATCGGGCGCATTTTTACTTCGCTATTCGGAAACAGCATTTCTAAATCGGCTTTGGGGACATTCTGGAATAATTTGACGATGGTTGAATTGGGCTCGAATCCTACCGGCATTTTGCCTTTTTCTAAAAAGTACTGCTCGTCTTTAAAGCGAATGAATATGGCAACGCGGTCATAGTTGGTGAACTGAATTTGTTTTTTGCGCAGTCCCCAAAAACTGCGTAGCGTCTCGGTTTTTTGCGATTCGCCGCGACGATAAAAGACCACTTCTGCAAAGTCGTTAAACTCAACAGCCAAACGGACTTTAAATAAAGACTCTTCATTCAATGCATCTTGCAAGTCTTGATTGGTAATGGTTTCAAAATTGGCGGCATTGAGTACCGTGGCAAAATCTTTAGCAAAAGCTGATTGATAGTTGGCACGCTCAGCATCGGTAATAGGTTTCAGCGTGCGGGTGTCGCTATTTGGGTCAAATGGCGCATAGTTGTTTTTTAATGACTCCAGCAACCCGTGATATTGATAATGGGTCACGCTTTGCAAAAGTGTAGCAAACTCCATAAACGAACTTGATTGCGACTCACCTAAATAGGCTTGGCAAAGGTTGATGATGTCGTGTTTACGAAAAGGAATAAAGCGTGCGTTAATCATTATGTTAATATTTATTTAAACAGAATTCGCTCAGATGATAAAAAATTAATCTCGAGAATGCGACTGTTACAAACAAATAGCATGACGTTAGACTTTTTTGCTGGTTAAAAGGGATTGTTTTAGGTTAATTACTCCAGCCAAAATGCTGGTTTTTAAAATTCACGGTCGCTTTGTCATGCACTTTTAAACACGCTTTGCTAATGTTGAGCCAATTGCAGTAAGTTGTCGTGATCTGTTATGAGTATACAACCTCCACCAATCGAAGTTAAAGCTGAGTTAAACTCAGTACCTCTAGTTATAAAGCAGCTTTTTATAAGCGTGTTCATTATTTCATTGTTGATGATTGTGGTGACATATCTTTACCATTTTAATCGATTAGAAAATGATATTTATCTCAATGGCGTATTAACAGATGCTATTAATCTATTGATCCTCATATGTATATTTGCTTTTGTGCAAACATCGGTAGTAGCACAAAGAAGCTATTTATTTTTAAGTATCGGTATTTTTCTATGGAGTGTCGGGCTGACCTTCGACTTTCTAGATGAGCTTGTGTTTCAGCCTATTTGGGTGGGAATTTATATCGAGGATATTGCTCGAACAATTGGTATGTTGGTTACTGGTTTTGGTTTATTTTTAGCTTTGTCAGACTTAGCTAAAACCCGCGAGCAACTTGAAGAAGAGCTAAAAACAGATGTGCTTACCAAAGCCTATAATCGCCGTTATTTCTACCACTATGTACTGCAAAATCAAGATACACCGCATAGTATTGTAATTGTAGATATTGATCACTTTAAAGCGATCAATGATGAACATGGTCATGATGTAGGCGATCAGGTGTTGATTGATTTTGTATCGCAATGCCATAAGGCATTAGACCCGCATATTTTATTTGCCCGTATAGGTGGTGAAGAGTTTGCTTTATTTGTTCCGACTGAAGATCAAGAAATATTGAGTCAGACATGTCAGCAACTATTGTGCTTGGCCAGTAACGTGATGGTTACGCCGAGTAAAACACTCAGTGTGAGTGTAGGTTCAGCTATAAAACGCGCCACAGAAACATTTAGTAATGCAATGAAACGAGCTGATCAGGCACTATATCAGGCTAAAAACCAAGGCCGTAGCCGTTATATTCATAAACCGTAAGGGACGGTTAAGGGTTTTTGTTGTACCCTAAAGCCGAGCAAAACGATTAAGGATGAATAATGGCAATTGCTAAAAAGTTAAAGCAAAAAACACGGCAGTTTATCGACTCTAAACATATGCTTAAATCGATTACGGTGGCATCATTTTTAGAGTCAACCATAGTGCCTATACCGCTTGAAGCTGTGCTTGTTCCGTTAATGCAAGCTCGCCGTGAAAAGCTGTGGTTAATCGCATTAATGGCGACCATTGGCTGTATTATTGGTGCTACTTTTGGTTATGCCCTTGGTTATTACCTATTTGACGTAGTAGGCGATTGGGTAATTAATACCTTCTCAAATCCTGAGCAATTCGAGCAAGTTAAACAAAACATGCAAGCACAAGGCTTTTGGTTTGTATTGACGCTCGGTATTGTGCCTATTCCATTTCAAATTGCCATGCTGGCCGCTGGGGCAACTAAGTATTCAATTTTTCTCTTTTTACTGGCTACGGTCATTGCGCGCTCAATCCGTTACTTTGCCCTTGCTGCAGTTGTTTATTACGCGGGTAATCAGGCTGAGCGAATTATTCAAAAGCACAAAACTAAAGCCTTAGTCGCTATTTCTGTGTTAGTACTGTTAATTTGGTGGCTTAGCACACTCATTTAACAAATAAAAAATACTGATTATGGTTATCCTGTCTATACTTTTAATTAAGGAAAGCGCTTAAAAACAACAGGATGACCAATGAATACCCTAGTGGCTGCACTGCCTATTTTGCTATTGATTTGGATGATGGTAAAACGCAGCCCCATCGCTTCTTATATTGCCTTACCCATAACAGCGCTACTCGCTGCTTTACTGCAGCTGTTTTACTTTCAAGCTGATTTAAGGCTGTTGCTTGCCAATGTGTTTGCTGGTGTGTTGTCTGTTATGACGCCTATTTCGATTATTGCTGGAGCTATTTTACTTAACCGCATGTTGGCAATATCAGGGGCCGAAACCACGATTAAACACTGGCTCGAATCAATAAGTAGTAATCAGGTTGCGCAATTGATGATCATAGGTTGGGCATTTGCATTTATGCTCGAAGGCGCATCCGGGTTTGGTACGCCAGCGGCTATTGCTGCGCCTATTTTAGTCGGGCTTGGTTTCTCGCCTTTTAAAGTGATTGTTTTCACTCTTATCTTAAACTCAATTCCCGTTTCTTTTGGTGCAGTAGGCACACCAACATGGTTTGGTTTTTCGGCGCTACAGTTAGATGATGGGCAAGTGCTGGCTATCTCAAAATGGACGGCACTTTGCCATGTTATTGCTGCTTTGGTTATTCCTATGATTGCGCTGTGTCTTGTTTTACCACTAAAAAAGGTGCGTCAAAATAGCGTATTCATTTATTTAAGTGTGTTTTCATGTGTCTTACCTTATTGGTTGTTTGCCCAGTGGAACTATGAATTTCCATCACTGATTGGTGGTGCAGTGGGGCTATTAGTCACTATCTTTTTGGCGGATAAGGGAGTGGGTTTAGATAACTCAGCTGTAAATGCACAAAGCACGAAAAACAAGGTTGAGTTCACACCTAAAACGCTGTTTGTAGCGTTATTCCCGCTATTACTCTTGATTGTTGTGCTGGTCATAACCCGTATTCATCAGCTGGGCATTAAAGCACTGCTTAACGACGAAACGCTCTGGCTGAGTGTCAATTTGGGCTTTGCGCAATTTGAATTAAGTAAAGCGCTGATCTTATCTTTACATGAGATATTTGGCACGTCGGTGGGATGGTCGTATAAAACCTTGTTTGTTCCAGCACTGATCCCGTTTGTATTGGTGGTGTTGATCTGTGTGCCGTTACTTAAAATGAGTAAGCCACAAGTAAAGAAAATGTGCTCCGACACCTTAGGCCGTATTGCTATGCCATGTATTGCTTTAATCGGTGCGCTGGTGATGGTGAATGTTTTAATGCAAGGCGGCCATAATGCGCCCATATTTTATATGGCGAGTACCTTTGCTGATTTAAGCGGTGAGCACTGGGTGTTATTTGCCTCGTACTTGGGGGCACTCGGCACTTTCTTTTCAGGCTCGGCAACGGTGTCTAATCTTACCTTTGGCGGTATTCAATATGGCATTGCTGAGCAAGTGGGCTTATCAGAAACCTTAGTGCTTGCGTTGCAATCAACAGGAGCCGCGATGGGTAATATGATCTGCATTAGCAATATTATTGCTGTAGCCAGTATTGTTGGAGTGAATAATCAAGAAGGGCCTGTGCTTAAGAAAACCTTTTTGCCGATGCTAATTTACGGTGCAATAGTGGGGGGCTTTAGTTACCTATTTTACTGATTAAACATGTGCAGATAAAAAAGGTGCCCAGATAAACCGAGCACCCTTACGGAGTAATTTATTGAATAGCTTTTTTTACTTCGCGCCAGTCAATAATCTTAAAGTTTTGCGGTGCTTGCGGCATACGGTTGTAACCATCTTGCACAATTAGCACCCCTTCAGGGTAGCCCGGTAGCGCAGCCGGTGTTACCGTTAGGCCATCGGTTTCTGAAACGCCATCTATTGCTAACTCTAGGTTATTGCTGATTGCAAATTTACCCGCAAACTCTAGGCTAGGGGTATTGCCATCGATAATTTTATAAAGCACATAGCTGTAATCACCTTGGCTAGAAACCACTAAATAACGGGCATCTTTCGCGTGATAGATTTCCATGCCTTCTACATCATCAACCAGCATATCGTTCACGGTTTGTAACATTACAGGTTTATTTCCTGCTGTTGGCTCAGCGCCAATAAACCAAATACCTTCATCTTCTTCACCTAAAAATAGCTGTGCGGTTTTATCATCTGCACTGCAACCTTCAGGTTGGCTCGGTACACTAAATTCGCGCACTAATTGTGCTGATACGCTCTCATTATTGCCAGTTAGTTTGTATTGCTGAAATAGGCCTGATTTGTCATTCATAAACACATAGTTGCCTGTGTTTGATGAGTACATACACATACCGTAAATTTCGTTTAGGGTTGTTGGCAACTCAGCAAGATGTTGCACCTGATTGCTTGTATCAACGGTGTAAACACTGATGGTGTTATGAGTTCGGTTACTACCTGTAATCCAGGTATTCGTTGCGTTGTTGATACTGGCATGTTGGCGCACATCAACATTATTTAAACGGCCTGTTTCTAGCGCTTGTAGCTCTTTGCCTGCAAGGTCATACACCATTAAACCACGGCGTTTATCGGTACCTAGGATCAGGCTTTTTGCTGCATTTTTTGGATTTACCCAAATGGCAGGGTCATCGGCGGCATCACCAAAAGCACGCACTGCATCGGTTTGCGCTTGTGCATTGATATAAGTAACAGCCGCTGTTTTAGCACTATTTTGTTGCTTAGCTTGTGCTTTAATTAGCCCATCGATTTGACCTTTTACATAATGACCTGATTCATCATCGTACAGCACGATATCAGCTTGATTATTGTTAAAGCTCACTGCGGCAGATTCAATTGCCAGCTCACCAGCAAATTGCCAGCTGCTAAAACGTTTAGTACTCTTTTCGTAGCGATGTAATTGGTTATCATCAGAAGTGGTAAACCATAAGCTACCATCTTCTGTTGTGCTTAAGCCGCCAACTTCAGGCGCTAAGCTGCCAAATGGCGACATCATAGCAAGGGGCTTTTTATCGGCGCGCGATTCAGCGTCGGCGTTAATTTGCCATATGCCCACTTCGCCTTCGCTTAGGTAAAGGGTTTTACTGTTATCATCAACCGCACAGCCTGATGTTTCACTTACGCCAGCAAACTCGCGTAATTCAAGGTTTAATGCGCGCTTGTTTGCCATATCAAACACCAGTGTTTCGCGAATAAGACCACGAGCATCTGCCACAAACGCCGACACAGCTTGAGTGGTCGGGTTAGCAAATAAACACACCGCTTCAGGTTTTGCTTTTGGTGGGCTGATACGGCTAATTTCAGTCAGCTGCCATTTAGGCGCTTTTTGTAAGCTAAAAATCACCGCTTGGTCGGCTTCGTTGTCGATGCTAGCAACAAGGTAACTGTTTTTGTTGATTGCTTTTACAGATAGCGCCTCGAAATTACCTTTTTGTAATGCGTGCTGTTTACCTGTGGCATCAATAAGCTGAAGGCCTTGGCTTTGTGAGCTTAATAGCCAAGCGTCATCAGCAAGGGCTGCTGCTTGTGAGCCTTGCATATTTTCAGTTGTGCCAAAGGCTGTTAATTGGTTTTTACTTGGCGCCTCGGTTGCCGTTGTTTGGCTACACGCTGCTAGGGTGCTCAGCATCACTGCACTGGCAACAAGATTAAGTGGTTTTTTAAAATTCATGGGATCCCCAAATATACAACAAGGCAGCAATGCGCTGCCTTAATAACTCTTTTGTGTATTAAAACGCGTAGCGCAGCATTAACTGAATAACAGGGCCTGCTTCTTCAGACTCCAGTTCATACTCGTCAAAATCGCGGTTGATTTGGTCATCAACCGTGTCGAACTTGTTAAACGTTTCGTCTTTGCTTGCATCAAGTAGGTTTGAGCCCACTAAACGAAGCGTGACGTCTTGCCAGCGTTTTTCTACGAATACTTCAAGGTCAGCACCGTAGTGTGTGGTCACTTCTTCACCCACGATACGGCCATAAGCATCACCTTGTTTACGGTAAGTTGCACCGAACGAAGCGCCTAAATCAGGTAGGTCTTGAATAAAACCAACGTTAAACACATAGTCAGATTGGTCGTTGAATTTACGGCTACCGAAAGTGTCATCTACTTCTGAATCAAGCCATGAGTAGTTAAAGAATACCCCGGTGTTTGGCATGCTAATGGCGCTTAGCGGCGTTGATAAATCAAGCTCGATACCTTTTACGTTGCCATCGCCTGTGTTGCGCGGTTGCAAAATGTAAGTACCGTCACCTTCTGAGCCTTGTTGGCCTGTATTAGCTATTTCGATAAGGTCAGTCACATCGCGGTAGAACACATTAATACCCACAACGCCGCTTTTACCTAAGCGATACTCATAACCTAAGTCCATACCCCACGATGATTCTGGTTGTAGGTCTGGGTTACCTAAAAAGTCGTTATCGCCTAATTCTTTTTCAAGTAGAGCTGGGGTGATGTAATCAAAATCAGGGCGACGTAAGCTACGTGCAACCGAGGCACTAACACGGCCATTTTCAGAGACGTTGTAACGTAAATGTGCCGATGGTAAGAAGAAGTCATAATCGTTTTTAGCGCTCACACCTTCTGCTTTGTCTGTAATGGTTGAGTCAGTTGTTTCGTAGCGCACACCTAACTCCCACGAGAAGTCTTGGTCTTCGTGCTTAACTAATGCAAATACATCTAGGCGGTCTTCTTCGAGTTTATTTACGCCACCAGCGGCTGCTTCAAACTCGTTGTTAAAGCCTGCCAGTGACATTGGTGTTTGGCTGAATTGATCCCAGCTTGTAAAGCTTTGTTCGCTTTCATCTTCGGCTTGATAAACCGCAGTATCGCGCTCTTTGCCTTGTACAAAGGCACCAAATTGAATCGTTTTGTTCTCGCCTGCAAACAAGCTATGTTGCCATTGTAATGACCATTCTTTGTCATCAAGGTCTACGGTTTCTTCTTCTTCCTCAAACACCATAGGTAGTTCAGAGGTATCGATTTCTACTTCTTGCTCGTAAACAGACTCTTCAAAGCTTGCAAAACCAAGTTTGAATTTACTGGTGCCACCAAAAAGGGGTAACTCATAACCCGAGTTGATGTTGTAGTTGGTTTGGTCGATGAAAGACACATTGGCGTTGTCGGTTTCAAGATTACCCCCTTCAACAATTGAGTTATTAATTGCTGTTGGGTCGTCATATTCAAATGAACGCTCATCTTCAGTACGGTCGGTATCAACCCAAATCGCGCTGATATCAAACTTACTGCCATCATCAAAAGCAATTTCGTAGCTGGCATTTAGCGAGGTATCGTCACCGTCGCGAATATCTGATTGATCTTCGCGGTTATCGAATTCTTCGGTTTTGTAATTAGCGTTATTCTCTGGGCTGTCGCCATAGCGTAGGCTTGATTTTTGTTTTGGGTTATAACGACCTTGCAAGTTCGCACCTAGTAGTAAACGGCCGCCAGCAAACTCAGTGCCGTAAACACCTGCAAAGCTTTCTTTTAATTCGCCATCGTCATAACGCAGGCCACCCGCACGAAGGTAACCACCATCTAGGCTGTAACCGTCACGCAATACAATGTTTAGCGTACCGGCAATGGCATCGGCAGAGCGGTTTGCACTTGAAGCACGAATAATTTCTACACGCTCAATTAGCTCAGCAGGAATACGGTCAACAAAGAATGAGCGGTCAGCACCTGCACCAGGTACTTCTTCACCGTTAATAAGGACCTTTGTGTAAGCCGGGCTTAAGCCACGCATACGCGCGCCATCAGACTCTAAAACATCTGATAAAAACGTCACACTTGGTACGCGTTTTAATGCATCACCGGCAGTAAGTGGTTCAAAACGTTGAAAGTATTCTTGTGAGTATTCAAGCGTCGGTGCCAGCTCTTGTGAGCGGTTGCGATAACCGATTTCGCCATAGACAACAAGCTCTTCAGAGACTTTTACTTTTTTCTCATCGCTGTTTTGTTCGTCTTGTGCGTAAGCGGCAAATTGGCATAAGGCGAGGGCGCTTACTAACGCCTTCGTTTTAAATTGTTTCATGGGTTTGCTCCTGGTTGTCCTTGGTTTGATGAGCAAAGTACGCAGCTTAAATGACGCAAATGTGACAGAAAATCGCTAACAGCCTGTAAAAACAAGTGATTAGCGGATTTTAAAAGTACTTTTGAGCTGCAATAACCCCATCTTGTTAAGGTAAATACAGTGCTTAAGGGGTTTAACAAGGTTTGACTGTCGTTTTGCTGTCACATCATTGAGCTAATATGACCCTGCTGCTTTAAACGCTAACGAGTTAGCATGGCAGCGTGAATTATTGTTAGGTACTGAGAATGCGATATAATCCTTTTACTCATCATCGACTTTTAACCAATGCAGTTATTGCTCTGTTTGTAATTGCGTTTTTGCTAAGCGCACAAGCAGGAGAATTAAAGCCTCTTGCCGATATCGCATGGTTAGATATTTTAGGTGAGGGGGGCATTGTGCTAATGACCCTTACTTGGATAGCTGCGCTGCTTATTTCGAGGCCGCCCGGCAAAGTCACCAGCTTTTTAGTGCTTGGGCTTGGGCTTTTTATGTTTTCAGCTTCCCTTGATTTATTTGATGAGTGGTTACATCAACCAACCAATACGTGGCTTACTTGGATTGAATCGTTACCTGCGCCGATAGGCATGATTTTTACAAGCCTTGGGCTTTATCAATGGCACCAAGAGCAATACGTGCTTAATAGGCAATTAAAACGTCGTGAAGCCCAGCATCGTGAGCATGAATTAGTGTGCTCAATAACAGGGCTTTATAAGGCTGATTACTTACAAGCAGTGCTAAAAGAGCAATTAAGTGAGCCACAGCCTCTGCAACTGGCCGCCATTGATATTCGTGGTTTCGCTGATTTTAACGCTGAATTTGGCTTTATCGAAGGCGACCGCTTACTACGTGAAGTAAGCGAGCTTTTATTGATGAATTGCCGCCTTAGCGATGTAGTGTGCCGCTATGCGGGAGACTGTTTTATGGTGCTAATGCCAAATACCAGCGCAGTACAAGCAAAAGAGCTGCTGGCGCAAATTACCTCGGCGCTGAGCCATTGTGCATTTAAGGTCGAAGGCGAAAAACATGCTAAGTTTCAAGATGTAACAGCGGCCTTAGTGGGCAGTATGCAAGGCGATACACCACAAAGTTTAAGCTCGCGTTTACACGCTAAGTTACAACAACAAAAACAACAAAGAGTCAGCCATTGTGAAGCCGTATCTTAACCAAGATGACAAATACCTCACCGCACAAGGGCTAATTACCACGCTGGTGGAGCTGGCCTTAAGTCGCGGCATTGCACTGCATAAGTTACTCAGAGGCACAGGAGTATTTGAGCAAGACTTAATGAGTGTGCAGCATCAGTTTAGTATTTCGCAGCAAGTGCGCTTATTGACGCAGTTTAAGCAGTTGATGAAATCTGCCGACAGTGGCTTTTTATTAGGCAGCCAACTAGCAAACGATACCTCTGTTGCCGCCCAAGGCGTGTTACATGCAGCGCATATCGGCCAAGCTTTAAAGCAGTTACACAATTTGCGCATGCAACTGGCACCTTTGTTATTTAGTTATAGTTATGTGCATAACGAGCAGTATTACATTGTGCTGCAAAATGCTGTGGGCTTGGATGATGAAATAAGCCAATATGTTATGGAAATTTACAGCGCTGCGTTTTACCAAGTTCTTAAAAAAGTGGCGGGTGAGCGAGTCCCTTGTCAGTTTGAGTTTGCCTATAAACGCGCCAGACATAGCCAAGAATACGAGCAGTATTTGGGCCTCAAAGTCGCTTTTGAAAAGCCTATAACTCGTTGGGTATTGAATAAACACGCGCTCAGGCTCACTAACCCCACGTTTAGTAGTTTTAGGTTTTCACAAATTAACTCGCAACTAGCGGCATTAAATACTGCAAACAGCACTTTTGTGGAAGCCGTAAGCCGATTAATTTATCAACATCCGGCGTTAAATTTAGAGCAGGTAGCCAGTCAATTTGCTATGAGCCCTGCAACCTTCAAGCGCAAACTAAAAGCTCATAGCGTGCGTTTTTCTAGCTTGTACGATGAGCAAAGTAAGCGCAAAGCTATTTACCTGCTTGCCATACGCGAGCAATGCAATGAGCAAGTCGCCATGCGCTTATCATTTTATGATATTGCTAATTTCAGACGAGCATTTAAACGCTGGACCGGGCTTACGCCTAGTCAATTGAAGGGGTAATACTCACTTAGTTTTACTGAGTGATAATTGAAAAAAGCCCTTAAGCTCATCTATATGACTGATTGGATGAAGATAAAAATATATCAATTACGGGCAGTTATTTTAATTAAGCTGCGTTAGACTACTGTTATTGATGTAATTAACCGAGGTCTCAAATGATTGAGTATCCTGTTGACCAACTTCCCCAGTTAATTGATGACTTGCTTCAGTGTGACACTACAACACGTAAAAATAAGTTACTTGCTGATGCTAAAGAAAAGCTTTCTACTGAGCATTTATCGTTATTGTTTGAAGCATTACCTAAAGAACAACGTTTAGAAATTTGGCAATTACTTGATGAAGATACCCAGCATGAAATTTTCATTAACTTAGGTGGTGATAGTTGTCGCTGGTTGTTACAGAGTTTAGATGAAGCTGAGGGCTTTAAGTTACTTGACGAAGTTAGCGTTGAAGAGCTACTTGAACTTGAAGAAATTATTCCCGAACGCTTTGTTGATTATGCACGCAGACAACTTGATGAAGTTCAAACGAAGCAATACGACCTTGCACAGCAATATAACCCTGAGCAGCTAGGTCACTGGCTCGATTTTGATGCGCTAAAAGTGTCAGAAAAACTCACTGTAGCTGGCGCGCGTAAAATTTTTCAAAAAGGCTTACCACAGTACACTGAAGTGATTTATTTGGTGAGTCGTAAAGGCACACTTATTGGTGAAGTGGCAATTAATTCGTTATTTAAAGCCAATGATAACGACAGCCTGCTGGATTACGCGAACCTTGATGTGTCGGCTTTACACGCTGATGACGACTTATACGAAGCGGCCGAAGTGGTTATTCATAGCGAAAAAATGGCGATGCCAGTGGTTAACGCCGACAACAAACTATTAGGCCGTTTGTCGGTGTCATCAGCCTATGAATTACGCCAAGAAGTAACAGACGAAGCCGCTGCAAAAGCGGGTGGTCTACGTGAAGACGAGGATCTGTTCTCGAGCGTGACCAAATCGGCAAAAAACCGCGGTATATGGCTTGGTATTAACCTAGCAACGGCATTTTTAGCCTCTTGGTTTATCGGTTTGTTTGGTGCAACTATCGAGCAAGTGGTTGCACTAGCGGTACTTATGCCGGTTGTCGCTTCTATGGGCGGTATTGCAGGTAGTCAAACGTTAACGGTTATTGTGCGCGGTTTAGCACTCGGTCAGGTGACCGACTCTAACCGCAGAGCGCTGTTGAAAAAAGAGCTAAGAGTAGGGGCATTAAATGGCTGTGTTTGGGCCTTTGTGATTGGCGTGCTAACTTATTTCTGGTTCAACGATGGCATGTTAAGTTTAACCATTACTATCGCTATCTTACTTAATTTAGTGGCTGCCTCGTTATCGGGAGTCGTGGTCCCATCTATTTTGGATAAGCTCAAAATCGATCCTGCTCTTTCAGGCTCTGTGATTCTTACCACAGTCACCGACATTGTGGGTTTTGTCACCTTTCTTGGCTTAGGTAGTTTGTTGCTACTCTAAATAATTTTAAAGCAGGTTAACTCGGTGCTTAGCCTGCTTTTTTGTTAGTCATGCAATTTCAAACTTATTAAGTGTATAAAAATGCTTAAATTCACTGTGTGAAGAATCTAAATTATTAATATTAACTATAAATTTAACTAAAAAGTGCTGTAATATAGCAGGATATTTTGTTATTTTTCTGTGTGTATTGTCACTTAGAAGTTAGTAGATGAAGAAAAGTTTAACCTTTTTGTTATTTAGTTTCTGCAGCTTTAATGCTTTAGCATCAGAGAACTTTAGTGACCATGAGATATTCTGTAGCCAACAACCTCAGGCTCTATGCTTAGATTATATTAATCAACAGCTAGCGGTAGCAGAGCCTGGTTTGGCACGCTGGTATGAAATTAAGTCGTATCAGTTTGATTACTTTTACGACAAAATGGAATATCTCGCCCTTAAAGATAGCACCGAGCCATTTATAAATGGCAAAGACCTTCCGGTTGTTTTTCAAGTTCAAGTTTATTTTCGATTCATTCGGTAACCCAATGCGCATGGTTGAATTGGCCAATTTGCAATACGTGTTTGGCAACAAAGAAACAGCATTGCACATATTAGATAGGGCTGAACGTCGCTTTGGAAAGAGCAAAGATCCTATTTTTCATTTTGAACTTGCTTCAAATAAAGCCAATGTTTTCCATTCACTGGGTGATGTAGATGGAGCACTCGCAAGTCGTCGGGTTGCTGTAGATTGGATTTTAAAAACAAACCATAAGCGTAAAATCTCTGTAGCATTAGGCAATTTAGCGAGAACGTATCAAATACTTGCTCAGTACGACGAAGCAGATAAATTGTATGTTCAATCACTTAAGTATATTGATGTAGAGTCTGATCGTTTTGTTCTTGCTATTTATAAGCTACGCTTGGCTGAAATCAATTGGCAGGCAGGCAAGCCAGAACAAGCTTTAAAGTGGTTTAAGCAAGTGCATAA
The DNA here is from genome assembly GCF_947311895.1 of Pseudoalteromonas sp. PAR1. Lineage (NCBI taxonomy): Bacteria > Pseudomonadati > Pseudomonadota > Gammaproteobacteria > Alteromonadales > Pseudoalteromonadaceae > Pseudoalteromonas > Pseudoalteromonas sp. PAR1. The sequence continues at coordinate 88,623 of NZ_CAMZMY010000003.1, forward strand.
AGGTGACATTCGTAAAACACACGCGAAGCTTTATGCACAGCTAGAAAACGTACTTTAAATATTGTAAAAACAGCCCGGTTTTTCGTCTTCACCCGGCGCTAAAATTTGTAGGTGAGTTGACTCACCTTGTTCCATCAACGGTTTCATAGTTTTATCAAATTGTTTAGCGGCATGTTCAATTAATTTTGCTTGCTGTTCTAACGCTTTAAAATCGGCATCATGAGCAGCCATAAGTTTATTGAGTTCTTTAGCCAGTTTATCTTGCTCTTTTAATAAGCTTTTATTAATTCGTAGGTGGTTCTCGTCTTCAATAACTGCTTCTTCGGTGATCGCTTCTATTTGCTCAGAATAGTCAGTAACTTGTTGTTCTATGTCACTAATTGGTTGTTCTAGCGCTTCTAGTTTTACTTGTTCACGTTCAAGCTCTAGGTATGCAGCAATCTGTTCGTTATTGAGGGTACTTTCGCTTACCTTTTTACAGTCTTTAAAAGTAATAACGCGATAATCGCCCTGAGAAACTGCATTATCTGCGTTTGCTAAACTGATGCATGCAGCACTTGCAGTGATGAGGAGTGCTCTTGTGGTAAAATTTCGTAAATTCATGATGCTGTCTTTCCTAATAGGTAATGTTAATTAGTTAGTCGCAGCAAGTGTGAATAAAGTTTATGGCATAGGCGCTTTTTTAAATATTATTTAAAAAAGCGCCTAATTTTAAAAAGTTAGCTGTGTGCTAGCCTAAACCTGCACACATTAATTTAGAAGCTATAAGTGATGTTACCGTAAATAAAACGGCCATCTAAGCTGTATGGCGCAAAGCCACTATAAGGGAATATGTGGTTAAAATCGCTATAACCAATATTGCTTACAGTATCTTGAGGGTACTGATCGAATAGGTTATTGGCACCTAATGCAAACTTCCACTGCTCATCAGGGCGATAAGCCACTTCTAAGTCAGCAATCCATTTTGCATCAAGTACTTCATCGTTTTCAGCACTATTTGAGGTATCAATAACTTCACCATAACGAGTTGCTCGTAATGTGGTTTGGAAGTTTTCATAATCCCACGTTGCAGACAGGTTCCATTTATCCGCTGGTGTACCTTTTTCAAAACGAGTTACTTCTCGACGAGAAAAATACTCGTAGCTGTCACCTAACGCCTCTAATTCCGGTGGATTTTCTTTAACGTGTGTTACTTCAGTGTCGTTAAAGTTAACCGCAGCACTTAAGCGTAAATCACCATAGCTTTCTAAACCTAATGAGTAAGTAGCAACAATATCAACACCTTGTGTACGTGAATCAATGGCATTAGTGAAGTAGCGAACGCGTTGTGTATTAACTTCGCCAGCTTCGGCTAAAATCGCTTCAACTTCTGGGCCGCTTAAGTTTTCAGATAATACGATACGGTCATCAATTTCAATGCGATACGCATCAAGCGTTAAGCTAAAACCGCCTTGAGTAAAGATGAAACCTGCCGTCATATTAACTGACTCTTCAGCATCTAAATCACGAGCCCCTAGTGCTTGCGCTGCAGGTTCATCTACAGGGAATAAACCTACTTCACTTGGCACACCATTCTCAAATAAAGTACTTACCGACTTATATGAAGTTTGGGCAAGTGATGGCGCTCTAAAACCTGTGCTAATTGCACCACGTAACGACAGTGACTCATTAATGCTGTAACGCGAAGCTAGTTTAGAGGTAAAGGTGCTACCAAAATCGCTGTAATCTTCAAAACGACCTGCTAAAACAAGGTTCCAATCTGTTGTTAGATAAGTATCAAACTCAGCAAATATTGCAATGTTATGGCGGCTTTTATCAGTTGCACTTTCAGGTGAGAAACCCGGTAATACTTGTGCGCCACCGGCAGCAACAGGGTTACCTTCGTCATCTAATACGGTTAGGTAAGAGGCCGTTTCCCCCGCTTTGATTTGATAGTTTTCGTGGCGGTATTCAGCACCAATCGTCACAAACACATCATCAGGTAAACCTAAATCTAGCGTGCTGCTGGCATCCATATTGACTAGGTATTGCTCATATACGAGTGAGCCATCATCAAACTCTGTTGGGCTGCTAACACCCATAGAGGTATTTAAACTGTTGCTTACGCCAATACCAAAGTCATTGCGACCATAATTGCTGCTTACATCCCACGCCCAGTCATTGGTTTCGCCATTAAGGCCAATTGCAAATGAGTAGTCATCTACATCAGTATCTATTTGCGGTAAGAAGCCGTCAGGATACACTTCAGTTAAGTTACGAGAGTCTTTGGCACGACGATAAAAGCCACCCGAGTTACCTTCACGGTTTGAGTAACTTGCAAAAGAGTAAAGTGATAACGAGTTATCAAACTCATAACCTAGGTTATAAAAAAGCGCGAAATCTTCAATGCTTGCTTTACCAAAACGGTGGTTATAGCGGTCAAAGTCGAATTCACGAGGGTCTAAATTGCCATTTGCGTCACGGCTGTACTGTTCGCGTTGGTCAAAACCAGAGCGATTCGTTGGCTCGTTATTTCGTGACTCAATAGACAGGTTAATAAAGCCATTATCACCCAGCGCAAAACCCGCGTTAGCGCTTGCTGTGCGTGAAATACCATCATTTACTTCACGGTCGCCACCAGTCTCAAAACTTAGGTTGCCTTCGCTATCAGTTGTGGTGTTTAGTAACTGAGGAGACCCTGCCATTTGTGTATCGTATTCACCATATGTGAAGCTCACGCTGCCGCCTTCATCGGCGTCTTTTAATACAATATTGATCACACCAGCAATCGCGTCAGAGCCGTATTGAGCAGCAGCACCATCACGAAGTACTTCTACGCGTTTAATTGCTGAAGTAGGAATATTATTTAAATCAACAGCTGTTGAACCACGGCCTACTGTACCGTTTAAATTTAATAGTGCACCCGCATGGCGGCGTTTACCATTGATAAGTACTAATGTGTGGTCAGGAGCAAGGCCACGTAAAACAGCCGGTTTTGCATGGTCAGTTCCATCAGCAATGGTGGCACTAGGGTAGTTAAAGCTAGGTAACTGAGAGGCAAGTACTTGGCTCATATCAAGTTGGCCAGTGCTTGTTAGATCGCGACTTGTTAATAAATCGACAGGTACAGTACTTTCAGAAATACTACGAAGGCTTCGGCGAGTACCTGTTACAGAAATAACTTCAACATCTTGAGCAGTGTTTTCTGTTGTTTGCTCAGCAGCGATTGCAGTCACTGATGTAGCTAGCGTACTTGCAATAGCGAGTTGCAAAGGTACTTTTTTAAAAAGTGTCATTGTTGGATCCCTTGTGACGTTGATTTCACGTTGCAGTTTATCAATAAAAAAGGAACAAACAAATAACATAAAAGTATACTATATGATTATCTAAACAAGCTATTTAGCTCATAGTTCTACACTAAAATAACCTTTTATGCGCTTATGCTTATTTTATTTCTGCCCTCTGTTTTTGCTCGGTATAAAGCAGTATCTGCAGCACAAATTAGTGCCTCAGAAGTACGGTATTGATTATTAAACTCGCAAGCAATTCCTTGACTTACACTTATTCTAAAGTCACTCGGTAAGCCAATTTCAGTAAATGACATATTGTTTATTTTTATTTGAATATGCTTTGCAATAACTGCTGCCGTATCTTTTTGACACCTTGGTAATATAACCGCAAATTCTTCACCACCATAACGGGCTGCCAAACAGTCATGAGAGGGGAGTGATTCTGCAATTATACTCGCTACTTTTTGTAAGCACTTATCGCCTTTAACATGACCAAATCGGTCATTAAATAATTTAAAATAATCAATGTCGATTAATATAGTGCTAATAGCTTGGTTGGTTTGTACGCTTTCTTGCCAATGCTCTTTTAATGATTCCTCAAGGGTTAATCTATTTGCAAGGCCGGTTAAATGGTCAGTGGTGGCCTGTTTAACTAAGCGATTATATTGCTCTTTGTGCGATGATAAATCATGTAATACACAAATAAATAAATTATCTGCAACGGCAATGTTTTTTGGCAAGCTTGAAATACATAAATCCGCTTCAAGGGTTTTACTATCGGCGCGGTTTATTTTAACTTCGTTTGGACCAAGGCTTATCGGCGAGTCTTTATGATCTAACCAACTGAGTAGGGTATACATGTATTTATCACGGTCGGTGTCGTGTAGGTAATGTAACAGGTTTTGACCGATTAAGGCTTCTTGGTTGTCACCTAAAAGTTGTGCCGCCATCGGGTTTGCAAATTCAAACGTGCCTTGACCATTAATGATAAACACCCCTTCAGGAATGTTCTGAAACATTTGGGCAATTAGTGCAAGTTGCTCTGAATTGATAGACTGCGCAAGTGCGTTTTTAGCTTCTGATTTAGCAGTGCTTGGTTGTTCATTTTTGTTGTTAGTAGACACGTTCGTTTCCTTTTTGCCGATGCAAACGATTTTGGTGTCTATAAAGTTACTTAAAAAAGTGCAAATTAACCTTCTGGTAATCTTCTGGTTTTAATTGTTTGTTTTTAAATGTAAAAAAGCTCCTTGAAAGGAGCTTTTTATGAAGTTTTTTTAGTTTTAGTCTTCATTTTTTACTTGCGGATCGGCACTTTCATAGCTTGTGCCATTGCACTCAACGATGAAAATCATACACGCAGTGCCGCTATTTTCATCAGTATCCGCTATTTCAATTGTTTGACCATCATTAGTGACTTTAAAGCTAAAGTCTTGCTCGCAATCACCTTCAAGGTTTGCAAATTTAGCACCTGTAAATTGAAAGCCAGCATCAACAGTTGCGTCATCAAGTGTATAAATACCTAGGCTGTTTCTTTCATTGACAGTACCGCCACCAGAAACTTGCTGACCGTCTTGGAAGTATGTGAATACAGCTTCATTTTCAGTGTTAAGTGTAACATTCACTGTAAAGTTGTAAGTTTGACTTTCGCTCATTGTTATTACCTTCTAGTTGTTTTTTATAGATCAAAGTTAGTAATACCTAACTCTATTAGTTTACTTTTAATTGTGTTGACTTCACTTTCCTTATTCAAACATGTGTAAGCTTGTATAAGGGGGTGAGTTATTCTTATGCTTTTACTGCGGTAGTGTTTTTCATTTATTGAATTAATGATACCTCGGCAAATAGAACTTTTAACTAGTTTATCTTTTGATAGTTTTGCTTTTATTAAACTTACTTTTATAAAATCAATGTTACTTTCTATTTTTTCTTTATTACTTTCTCTTTCCTTATAGTCAGTATTATTCTCAAGTTTTAGTAAGAGGCTCTTTGCTTGGGAGAAGTTTTTTACGTTTATTAAGTAATTTATGATATTTAATTGGATTTCAATAATTTGAGATTTTTCAAAGCCATTGCTATCAGTGTAGTTAACTATTTCATCGATATTTTTTTTACTTTCTTCGGATAGCATTAATTGAAATGAAAGAGCCCTGTAATATTTGCGTTTGAAATTTTCATTTTCAGGATCTTGTAAACGTGCTTTGTTTATTGCAAACAATGCTTTTTCTACTTTTCTATAAGCATCTTGTTTATCTGGAAAGTAACTTAAAAGATAGCTTTGTTGCATATAAATATTAAAAATGTCGCTAAGAAGACTGGCATCATCAGGTCTTATTTTTAGGACAGAATCTAATTGATTAATAGCCTGCTCAAGCATGGTCAATGCCTCGCTTAAATTTCCTAGCCTTTCTTCTGTGCTTGCAATCCAGCTAATGGTGTCTGTTTTATCGCGTAATAAATTTTTGTTATTAGGTTTAAGCTCAAGGGCTTGGTTTTTAAGTTTTAAAGACTCAGTAAAGCTTTGTTTTGCAAGTGCGTAATTAAACTGTTTTAAATACAGCGAGCCAAGTGAATTGTGTGAGTAAGATAGCTCCATAATTGAATTAAAGTCATTAGGGGCAAGCTGATACATCATTTCGCTGTAAGCCAAGTAACGTTTGAACATTGGCTCAGTCGCTAAATAATTACTTTGCTCATAAGTTAAATTACCAAGCCAAAAAGCATTGGCCCCTGCGAGCATTAAAACATCTAGGTTGTTGGGTTGAATTTTTAGTAATGATTCTAGGCGCGTTCGTGCATTTTCAAAGGCAGTGAAGGCCTCGTCGGTTTTGCCGCGAGAGTAAGCGACTTCGCCCATGGCCTCTAAGGTTTGAGCGTATTGAAAACGGTTATTAAACTCGGCTTGTTTATCGCTAAAGTCAAACAGTGACGCTGTTTCTTCGTCTTGGTTGGTAAAATACTCAAGGGCTTTGTTGCTAATACCATCCAATAAATCCATGCGCTTAACGCTTCTGAGTTTGTCGGCAAATTCACCGACCATAAAACCCAATAAACTCTCCGCTTCTTGGCGTTTTTGTTTTGCTATTTGTTCGGCGTGATAGCTGCGCACGCTCATAAATGTGGCAATAAAGGTTAAGCACACAAGTGCAGCCGCCGTTATTTGTAACACGCGTTTTTTACGTTTGGCTTTATTGTTAGAAGCCTTAATTAACGCTTCTTCGTCGCTCGATAAGCTAAACATAGGGTTTTTAACTAGGCTTTGTGCTTCTTGCAGCGGTTTGCCTTGCGCTAGTAAAAAGTCGCTGTGTTTATGTTCAAGCAGCCAGCGCTCGGTGGCTAGTTGCACACGACTTTGAATTGCTAAGCTTTGTTGGTGTTCTTGCACCCAATCTATGGCGCGTTGCCAATGGCGTAGCAGGGCTTCGTGGGCAAGGCTAAAGCAGGCTTGCTCATTTTTAAGGTGCGACACAAACAAGCGGCTATCGACCATAGCCTGAACAAGCTTGGTTGCAGCAGGGCAGGTTAATTCGCTCCAACGCGCAGCGCGGCTGGTGAGTGTTTCGCCATCTGGGTTTAAGGTGATCAGTTTAGAAAGTACTGCGGCAAGTTCAGTTTGTTGGTCTTTGGGTAATTGGCAAAATACCTGTTCGGCTTTTTGGCCGATGGCTCCTTCGATGGTACCAAGCGCTTGGTATTCAGAAAACAATAATTCGTTGTCTGGGCTGCGCTGCAAATAAAGCTGCTGCAAGGTGTATTGCAGCATTGGCAATGCATCTGGGTTATTGGCAGTATCGTTACAAAGTTGTTCATCAAGCGGTGTGTGATGCTCTGGGTGATGTTGCCAACTTAAGCCTGCTGCAAGTGCTGGCAAACGGATCATTTGCTTAAGCTCAGAGCGAGTTGGCGCTAATAAGTCAAAATGTGCGCCATTGGCTTTACCTGCCATTAAACTTGGTTGACTCACTACTTGCGGGTAAAAGTCATTACGACAGGCACTAAAAATGATCATGCAGCCACTTGTTGCTAAGCGCTCAATAAGAGCTAAAAGCTGGTTGCGCTCGTCATCGCTAAATAGCGGCGATGACAATAGCACTTCGAGCCTGTCGATAAATAAAAATAAATAGGGCGTATTGCGCTCTGCATTTAGCGCTGCAAGTGCTGCTTTACAGCGGGAAATAACCTGTTCTGGGTCTTTTAATAACAATTCAGCCAACGCATCGGCACTTATATCGCTAAGTACAGGTGCGTCGTTTATTTCTAAATCGAGCAAGGTTGAGGCTAAATCAAGCAGTAAGCGCTCTTTGCTGACATCGGCAAAGTCGAGTTGGCAGTAACTGTGTACTCTAATACCATCGTAGCCATTACTCGACATTAAAGCGGGCAATACACCTGCGTTAACTAATGACGATTTACCTGAACCACTGGCTCCCAAAATTAAGCAAAATGCGCGACCAAACTCAATTTGAGCCGACACTCGCTGTAGCAAAGTGGCAATTTGTTTGTTACGACCAAAAAATACATCGGCTTGCTCTGGTGCAAACGCACTTAAGCCAACAAAGGGCGAATCACCTTGCCAACTGGTTTGGCTGGCTTTTTGTTCTTCGTTGAGTGGAAAGTTGATTTCGGCAATAACCCGATAACCACGTTTACGAATGGTTTCTATGTAATGCGGATCACTTGCTTTATCGTCAAAGGCTTTACGTAATTGGGTGATCACTTTATGTAGGGGGTTGTCACCCAGCGCCACATTTGGCCAACAATGGCTGATAATTTCTTCGCTCGTTAGTAGCTCACCTTGTTTTTCGCATAGCAGCAGTAATACATCCATCGCCTTTGGTTCAAGATGCTTTGTTTGTTCACCGCGCCTGATTGAATTAGTGGCCGGGGTAACTTGCCATTCGCCAACGAAAAACAGTGCCGTATTCATAGTGTTATCTTCATTGTTATTGTTAGAAACGCAGTCCGATTGGACCGATTTTATATTAGATTACGGGATACTTTGATTAATACAATATTATGAGATTAACAGCAAGCGCCTTGCCTTTTCTGACATTAAAAAATCATATTGGTGTCATGTATATAAAACTTTTTGTAAAGTTTATTTGACTTTTTGTGTTGCTAGGTTAATCTTTAGTCAAGTTTACTTTACTTTTAAGGTGAGAATAATGGATCAGACAGGATTAACCTTTAAACAACGTAATAAGCAGAACACGCTAAACCTCGCGAAATGGACATCAGCATGGGTGATTACTTTAGCAATTGCCTCATTTGGGCCGCATTTTTTATGGCAAGAGCAGGCTGTTTTTAGTGTTGTGGCAATCTTACTTAATGTAGTAGTTGGCATTATGATGATTTTATCGAACAAACGACAACTTCAAGGAATGGATGAGCTGCAGCAGCGTATGCACTTTAATGCAATGGCGATTACCTTGGGTGCAAGCTTAGTATTTGGTTTAGCTTATTCGGTTGTGCAATCAAGTGGCTTAATAAGCTTTAAAGAAGATATATCGCACCTCGTACTCTTTATGGGCTTAACCTATTTAGTGAGTCTTTTAATGATGAATAAGCAGTTAAACGACGAGGGCGAGGAATGAAAAACCGCTTGAAAGTGCTTCGTGCTAAGCACAACTACACCCAAGCAAAATTAGCCGAATTACTCGATGTATCAAGGCAAACAGTGAATGCTATCGAAAAAGGTAAATTTGATCCAAGTTTGCCATTAGCATTTAAAGCCGCGCGTTTATTTAACCTGAGTATCGAAGAGATATTTCAGGATGAGTAAGTCTGATAGCCTTCAGCCTTCAGCCTTCAGCCTTCAGCGATCAGACTGACAGCTGAGAGCTTAAAGCTTACAGCTTTGTCTTTTCATCTGCATCGCACTTAACGACCACATTAAAAAACCACCTAAGAATAGTGCCGCAGAAACATAGCCTGTTTGACTAGGGAGTGCTCCTTCAGCAATAGCCATGCCGCCAAGCCAAGGGCCTATCGCATTAGCTGTATTAAACGCACACTGTACTAGCGCACCAATCATGGCATGCCCTTGTGGTGACACATCCATTAATAATGATTGGATCACGGTACCTAAACCAACACTAAAGCCAATAAAGAAAATCACCGCGTATAACAGCCAAATATTATGGCTTGCGCTTACATAACTGGCTGCAAATACTACAGCACCAATTAGCGCTGCGCCTGTGGTTTTCAGCGGTGAGTGGTCGGCGGCTTTACCTAATACATAGTTACCTAAAGTACAGCCAATACCAAACATAATCATCGCAATAGAGATAGTGTAAGCAGGGGTATGGGTGACTTCTAAAATAGTGTCGGCAATGTAAGTGTAAACACAAAATACGCCACCAAAACCAATAATGATGATACCCAGAATAGTCCATACGAGCTTGTTCTTTAATACACTTAACTCATCGAGAATCGATGTTGGCGCGGTATTTTTTACGTTAGGTACGTATTTCACAATCAATACTAAGGCAACTAACGCAAGTACAGCGGTACCTGCCAAACAATAACGCCAGCTAAAGTTTTGCCCCACTAGGGTGACCATGGGCACACCAACAATAGTGGCAATGGTTAAACCCATAAATACTTTTGACATAAAGCTTGCGCGTTTATCGGCAGGGGCGATATCGGCAGCCAATAAAATAGCAGCGGCGAAGTAGGCACCGTGTGGTAAGCCACTTAAAAATCGAAATAAAATAAGTTGTTCAAGCGAGTTTGCAAAAGCACTTAAACCATTGAATAAAAACATCATACTGACAAACATCAACAGTGCATTTCGCTTACGCATGTTGGCGGTTGTGATCATAAATAGTGGGGCACCGACAACTACGCCAATCGCGTAAGCACTGATGGCATAACCACTTTGCGCTGGCGTAGACGAAAATGTTTCGCTGATCAGGGGCAACATTGGCATCATAGAAAATTCTGATAGGCCCAAAATGAATGTGCCTAAAGCCAATACTATCAGAATGGTAAACGTGCTTGCGTTGCCTTGGGAGTTGGCTACGTTAGTCATGTAATTCCTTTAAAATAAATTTAAAAACAAAATAGATTTTTGATAATTGAAAATGCCAGTAACAAATACTTTGTTCTGGAGTAGAGGTGTGTGCCCAGCGCTATTGTAATACAAATTAATGGGGTTGATACAGTACTTTTTGGAACGTTCTATATTTGTTTGCTATAAGAAAATAACCTGAACTTCTTAAGTCTTTGCTGTTCAAAATAAATACAGAGAAAAAGCCAACTATACTTGGTTAACTGAATTGGTTTAAAGGAGAGCGCAATGAAAAAGATATTTGCCTGTATCGACGGTTCATGCATGACCGATGCGGTGACAGAAGCGGCGATTTGGATTTCTAAGCGCTCCAGCCACCCGATTAATTTTTTGCATGCACTAGAGCCACCTTTGCCACAAGGCAGTGATGATTTAACCGCAATTATAGGTTTAGGCTCGCAAACCTCATTGTTAGAGCAATTGGCAAAACTTGAACAAGAGCGCAACAAAGTAGCGTCGCAGCATGGTCAATTATTGCTAGATGAAGCAATGAAAAAAGCCGAGCATGCAGGCCTAACCGAGATTGAGCAACAACAGCTTTCAATGAGTCTTGTTGATGCTTTACTTGAACATGAAGACAATGCCCGTGTGATGATTATAGGCCGCTCTGGTAAAGGGCACTACGATGATTTTAAAGTACTGGGCTCGCACATTGAAACGCTGATCCGTCAGGTGCATACCCCGGTTGCGATTGTGCCGCCGCAATTTCATGAGCCTACAAATTTTATGCTAGCTTATGATGGCAGCGAAAGTACCGACAAAGCGATTACGCAAATTATCAATGGCGGCATTTTATCCGGCTTAGATTGCCATTTGGTGATGGTGGATAAACAAGATGGTCACTGCCAAGACAAACTTGACACTGCCTCAGCAAGATTTGCTGAAAATGGTTTTAATGTGAGAGCGCGCATGCTCGATGGCGATGTTTATCAAGCGCTGTGGCGATATAAAAGTGACCACGCCGTTGACTTAATGGTGATGGGCGCATTTGGTCACTCTAAATGGCGGCAATTCTTTTTAGGCAGCACGACCTTAAAAATGCTTGAAGATAGCCGTATTCCTTTAGTGGTGCTGCGCTAAGTTATTTACCTGTGACAGGGTGCGACAATATGTCACGTGTTCAGACTAATTAATGAGTTTTATAATCGGCGTCATTAATTATTTGCTTTGATTTTAAAACAGTTATGAACACGCCATCTTCTCGCCCTGGTTTTTTATTTTCTAATATTGCTGTAGCACTTAGCTGTGTTTTAAGTATTTCGGCCTTTGCTGATGATTCTATTGAAGTGATAGAAGTACAAGGTCATGCCCAAAATAACCATCAATTAGTTGGCTCTGCAGACGCGTTACTGAAAGATTTAGGTGTTGATTTTTCAGCGGCCGGAGGAGTGTCTAACTTGCCGGTGATGAACGGCATGATGGGCGATAGAGTTAAAGTTTTAGTCGATGGTGCTGATGTCACAGCAGCGTGTGCTAACCAGATGAACCCGCCACTCTCTTATGTGTCGGCAAACCAAATTACCTCTTACAGTGTTGTTGCTGGTGTATCACCGGTAAGCAGTGGCGGTGATAATATTGCCGGTGTTATTAGAGTAAATACGATTGCCCCTGAATTTAGTGATTCAGACTCAGTGAAATGGCACGCAGGCTATGTTACCGCCCAGTACAAAAGCGTTAACGATAGCCAAGCATACGCGCTAGGTGCCAGCCTTGCGAGCAAACAGTTTAGCTTGTCTTACCAAGGCAGCTTTGAAGATGCGAACAGCTATGATGATGGGCATGGTGAGCGTGTACTTGATACCTTATATCGAGTGCAAAATCATGCCTTAACGGGCGCTATTCGTGATGAAAAACAACAGCTTGTTGTTAAACTGACGCATCAAAAAATTCCTTACCAAGGCTTTCCTAATCAATACATGGATATGACCGATAACACCAGCTATGGCTTAGTTGCTCAGTATCAACGTGAGCTTGAAAATGGTGATTTGCAGGTGCAAGTGAATGCGCATGATGTAAAACACGAAATGGGTTTTTTCAGTAATGAGAAAACCGGCATGATGCCAATGAATACAGATGCACAAGATTACAGTTATCAAGTTCATTGGCGCACTGATTTATCAAAACAGTCATCATTAATGCTAGGGCAAGAATATTACGGTTATCGAATTGATGACTGGTGGCCAGCGGTTGCAGGGTCAATGATGATGGGCCCAAATGAGTACGTAAACATTAACGATGGCAAACGTGACCGTCTTGCGGCATTTGCTGAGTACCAAAGCCAAGTAAACCAAGCATGGTGGGTGTCGGCAGGTGTTCGTGTTGAGCAAGTCACCACAGATACTGGCGAAGTGCAGGCTTATAACGAAGGTGGCATGAGCGGCATGGCTAATATGGGCTCAATGATGGATATGTCAAAAACCGACGCCCAAGCTGCGATGGAATTTAACCAATTAGACCGTAAACGTGACGACACCTTAGTTGATATTAGCTTACTTGCTCGCTATCAATTATCGAATAACGATGAGCTGCAATTTGGTTTAGCTCGTAAAAACCGTGCACCTAATTTATATGAGCGTTATAGCTGGGGTGTAGGTACGATGGCAACCACTATGATTGGTTGGTTTGGCGATGGTAATGGTTACATTGGTAACCCAGATTTAGAAGCCGAAACAGCTCATACATTGAGTTCTAGCTACACCAAACTTGCCAAAGACGATAGCTGGCAAGTAACGGCAAATGTTTGGTATACGCAAGTAAATGATTATATTGATGCTGAAGTGACTAAGATCTTTAATCGCACTGACATGGCGCATACCAAGCGCAATATTCTTACTTTTACGAACCTAGATGCGACACTTTACGGTGCAAAACTGGCGGGCTTGGTAGAGCTTTACAACACAAAGCAAGCAGGAAAGTGGCAGTTAAAAGGCTCACTAACCAGTACACATGGCGAACGTGATGATAGCAATGAAGACTTATATCAAATTATGCCACTGCACACTGAACTGAGCCTAGAGCACGAATACAAAGGCTGGCAAAACGCACTGAGCTGGCAGTGGGTTGATAGTAAAACCTATGTTGATGAGCGCCGTTTAGAAAACCAAACCGACAGCTATCAGTTACTGGCTATCTCAAGTCAGAAAACGTGGCAAAATTTAACCTTTAAGTTAGCAATTACCAACTTACTTGATGAATACTACCAACAGCCACTTGGTGGTGTAAGTATTGCTAATTACAAGAAAGATATGAGCAATGGTTTTGAGCAACTTGCCGGACAAGGCCGCTCGTATAATGCCAGCGTAAGTTATCGGTTTTAGAGAAAGCTATCAGCTCGTAGGTTGGGTAGAGCGGAGCGAAACCCAACGCACAAAGAGCGATCTGCTATCAGATGGTGCTGCTTACAGGCCTTTACCAAATGCCTAGCTCGTAGGAGGTACTTTGGTGCCGAAATATCTTCACAAAGAGAACAGAATGAGAAGACAATGAGGGAAAATAATAGATTGCTTGTTGTTTTCCTCTAAAGCGAAGCGTCTCTTATCCTCTTTGTGAGTTAAAGATTTTTTCTAACCATAGAGGTCACAGAGAGCACAGAGAAAGAGAAGGAGAAACCATTATCTCTTTGTAAATATTGTTTTCTCTGTGTAGCGCGAAGCGCCTCGGTGTGCTCTGTGGTTCAAATTGTCTTTTAACAAAGAGAAAAGAATGAGAAGACAATGAGGTAAAACAATAGATTACTTATTGTATTCTCTAGAGCGCAGCGCCTCTAATCCTCTTTGTGCAAATAAATGTCTTTGTGTGTTGCGCGATATAAAATCGCGCCTACAATCTTACCGCTGGGTATTTTAATTTTCCTGCTCAGCTTCTTGCTGTGCTAATTTTTCGCGATCTGCCTTTGAGATGTATGCCGGCTTATTGCTTTTATGCAATTTTGCATTGGCGCGCTTATCTTTTTGCTTAAGTTTAGTGAAGATCTTTTTTCTGCGGTTCATGAGTCTAACAAACGAATTAATAGGGTGAATGGCTATTGTACCTTGTTGTTATTTTTAAGCGATACATTTTACTTAAATTAGAGATATCATGTCCTAGTCAGAATCGTTACAATTAACGAGTACCTTTAAAAATCTTTTTAAACTCTGGAGCTTATCTTGAAACATTCATTAGTTGCTGCATTCTTATTAACTGCCTTCTCTAGTCAGGCTGATGTGTCTGAGCAAAGTGAAAAGCTGGCTAACTACGCGGTAGAGCAATATCAACAAGCGCAAATTCATACCTTAGAGAATTTAGTTTCTTACCCAACGGTGAATAAAGAAGGTTTAGCGACTCCTGATAACCCAGATTTCATTGGCTTTAAGTCGTTCTTAAAAATGAAAGCGGCGCAGTTTGGTTTTGATTATCAAGATTTAGGCTACACAGTGTTAATTGGCATGGGTAACCAAGCTGATAAAGTAACCATAGTAACCCATGGTGATGTGCAACCAGCCGATGCCAGTAAATGGCAGCAAAGCCCATTTAAAATGGATAAAACCTCTGAACCTGGAAAGCTAATTGCCCGTGGTACAGAAGACGATAAAGGTGCTATTGCCACAGCATTGCATGCAATGAAGGCGATTAAAGATAACGGCATTACTTTAAATAACCGCATTGAATTAATGGTTTACCTTGCTGAAGAGTCTGACTGGGCACCACTCGAAGAGTTTATGAAAACCTATCAGCAACCAAAATATGCTGTCACCATTGATGCTTCATACCCTGTGGTTGTTGCAGAAAAAGGCTGGAGCTTAATTGCGCCGACTTTTTCAGCAACCTCTGCAAAAACAGGCTTATATGTAAGTAATTTAAAAGGCGGTGCTTTTGTTAGCCAAATCCCTGAAGATGCCAGTGTGCTTGTGCATAACGCCGATGCTGCGACAGTAGCTAAATTACACGACAATGTCGCTAAGCTTAAAAACGTAAAAGTGGCGATGACAGAGCAAGATAATGGCTTGTTAGTGCAAGTGAAGGGGATTTCAGCACATTCATCTGAGCCAGAAGCGGGTGAAAATGCCATTGCGTATCTTGCAGAAATCTTCAAAGGCATCGACCTTGAGAACAATAGCTATGGTCAAGCAATTGAGTTTATTAATCAGCTAATTGGCCTTGATTTATATGGCGCGCAATTCGGTGAAATTGCTTACAAGCATGATTTTATGGGGCCGATGACTGTTTCGCCAACGTTATTAAGCCGCGATGGTAACGATATTAAATTGTCGGTTAATATGCGCCGTCCTGTTGGTAAACAAAAAGCTGTGCTCAAACAGCAAATTAATGAAGCACTTAGCGCTTGGCAAACCTCTAACAATGTCACGTTAAAAGACACAAAAGTGGTAATTGGTACGCCAATGCTGTTAGATGGTGCACCTCACGCCCAAGCTTTACTTGATATCTTTAAGCATTTTACGGGCGATAAAGACGCGGGCTTTGTGTCAATCGGTGGTGGCACCAATGCGAAGCTATTTGATAATGCTGTTTCATTTGGTCCATCAATGCCAGGTAAAAAGTACACAGGTCACTCAGAACATGAGTTTATTACCGAAGAGCAGTTAGCGCTGAACTTAAAAATGTACACTGCAATGATGATGAAGCTAGGTAATATGTAGTATCTGTATATCAAAAAAACGCCACTTTTAAAGTGGCGTTTTTGTTTAAAACTGTTGACTCATTACTGTTTAGAATTGGGCAACAAACTTGAGGTTGTAGAGTTCAGCTGAGCCGCTTTCAGTGTAATTAGCGGTTAAATAATATTTTTCATTAATAAAGTACTTACCTTGTAAAACGAGTTCAGAATCATCCAAACCTGCACCTATGGCATAGTGTTCGCCAAAGTAATAGCTGATCATGGCATTACTTGCTGAATCATTAACGCTGTCTTGATGGCCAACATCAACGGTAATGTAATGGCTGCCGCTTAAGTGATTAAAGTATCTGGCCGAGAGATTCCAAACGTCGAGTTCATCATCTGTTTCTGCGCTAAAACCAAGGTAATCCTTATCGTTGATTTGGAGGTTATACTGCGCTTTTAAGCGGAAATAATCATCACCATATTCACGCACATCCCTATTTACAGAAACTTTTAAGGCATCGGCAAATAAGTAGCCTATACCTAGAGTGTAATTGTCTAAATCCCTCACATCACTTATATCGGCTACAGCAAACCAGTTATTTAAAAAATACTCGCCAAATATACCAATGTCATTGTAATAGTCTCCTCCTGAGTAATTGACTAGGATGTTTGAATCTGTATCTAGGTAGCCATAATCATCGAGCACACCTGAGCTCTGCTGCTCTTCAAAGTAATAATGGCTTGCTAATTGGTAGCCATTAAAGCTATATCTGTCATGTTCTACGTGAGTGTAATTGATACTATTGAACCACTGTTTACTCACCTGTTGCTCTGTTGCGGCTGTTGAATAGCTTGAATAAGCGAGCGTTGCAAGTGCAATAGGGGCTAGTTGTTTAAACATACATATCCTTGTTGTATTTGGTTTTTGTTCCATAAAGATAATACAACAAGCAGGAATTTACATTGTAATAAAGTGTTGTGGGCCTGTTAGAATATGAAAAGGCCAAGCAGTGCTTGGCCGAACGGGATTAATTAAGCTTTGTGGTGAGTGATATCTCAGCATTCATGAGTTTTGAAATAGGGCAGCCTTGCTTGGTTTGCTCACAAAGTTGCTCAAATTTTTCAGTCGAAATATCACTTATCTTCGCACTAACATCTAGTGCGATATGGCTTACTTCGAAGCCATCGTCAACCTCATCTAGGCTAATGGTTGCTTTGGTGGTTATGTCGTCAGCCACAAAGTCTGCTTCGGTTAGTGCCAGCGATAGCGCCATGCTAAAACAACTGCTATGAGCAGCAGCAATAAGTTCTTCGGGGTTAGTGCCCGGTTTGCCTTCAAAGCGGGTGTTAAAGCCAAATGGCTGTTTATCAAGTGCACCGCTTTCACTAGAAATGTAGCCTTTGCCAGATTTAATATCACCAGACCAACTTGTATGTGCAGATTTTTTAATCGTCATCGTCATCTCCTTTGTAATTTTTTCGGCGACCACGAAAAGCTTTCAGGGTTTCGTGCCGAAAAGTGTGAGTTAACGATATAGTTGCAACTTAAACGCCAATATTTCTTTTCGCTTCGCGCTTGCAACGCTCAGAGCAATATTTAACATGCTGCCAGTCTCGTTGCCACTTCTTACGCCACACAAATGGCCTGTCACATACGGGACAGGTTTTGCTGGGTAAATTAAGTTTTTTATGTGCCATGACGTTGCCTTTTTAGGCTAATCACATGCTTACGCAGTACGGCTTTTGTGCCGCGTTTTACATCATCACGTTCTCGGAATGACCATAATCGCTCACGTGCTTGCTTGGCAGCCTTTTCTATATCGACCATAGGCTCGGGGTAGTCTTCGCCTAGTTTAAAGTTATTAAACAAAGCTTCCATTGGCGGCAGTTGCCATGGCTGGTGGATATCTTCTACAGGCAGCTCTTTAAGCTCAGGACACCATGTTTTAATAAATATGCCATCTGGATCTTTATCTTCAGATTGCTTTATTGGGTTATATAAACGAATGATGTTGGTTCCTGTGACCGATGCTTGCATTTGGATTTGTGGGTAATGAATTCCCGGTTCAAAATCTAAAAAATAACGCGATAAAATTAAACTAACAGGATGCCAGTGAATGTTCATATGGTGGGTCATAAAGCTGACTAACATAGCGCGCATTCTAAAATTAATGTAACCAGTTGCTTTGAGGCAGCGCATACAGGCATCAATAATAGGAATGCCTGTTTGGCCTTGCTCAAAGCGATTTAGGTGCTCATCAAGGTGATCATCATCGCGATAAGGGTAGTGCTGGTAGCCTGTGTTTTGCGGAGCAAACTCCATGCTGCATTGAGTTTCAAACTTTTGCATAAAATGGCAATGCCAATGTAATCGTGACTCAAAGGCATGCAATGAACGTCGCCAACTTTTAGGTTGTTTTGGTAGGTAGTATCTCAATGTTTGATAAACCTGTCTTAGGCTTAAATTCCCCCATGCTAAATATGGAGAGAGTCTTGAGCATGAATCTCTACTTTTTGATGGGCTTGAAATACCGCTTTGGTAGCCTTTAGCTCGCTGTTCTATAAAGCTTTTAAGACAGGCTCTTGCTTCATGAGGGCCGCCATATTGAAACTGAGGATCGTGGTTTAGAAAATCGTCAAAACACTCTGCTGCTTGATAATTATTAGGTAGTACGGCTTTAAAAGCTTGCCAATTTGGTTTTACGAGAGGTTGGTTCATCACCTCGTGCCAATGAGTTTGCCAATCAAACTGTTTTGGTCGTGCTCGTTTTACTCCTCCTAATGGCGTTTCATGCCATGGAATAGCTTTATTATTTAGCCAGAGTTTTACTTGTTTATCTCGCTCGAAAGTGTTGTAAAGCCCAATTTCTTCATGACTATAAACTCCAGCAATTTCAAACTCGTCATTGAGTGTTTCTAGCAATGTAATTATCTGTTGATTATAAATGGCGATTTCAGCGTTGTATTTTTCGAGTTGTTGGTTGATGTCTTTAAGTGACTGAGCAACAAAACGCCAGTGCCTTAAGCTGTAATGGGGGTCTTCGAGCAACAGTGGCTCAAAGTTATAAATCAGTATGCAGGGCAGGTCTGATGCAATCGCATTGGCAAGTGGTTGATGATCAGAAAGTCTTAGGTCACGTTTGAACCAAACAAGATTCACTTTTTGCTTATTTGAGCTTGCCATAATCGTTGTGTTGGAAAATTGTTTTGCTTTTCATACGTAACAAGTTACAACTTCGATTAATTGCTAACGCAATCCACAAAGTTTCCACATTTGTTGCATATTACCCACACACTTTTGGTTGGCATTCAGATTATGCTTACGGTCAATTGAATGACATAAGAGGTTCGCTATGAAGCATTTATCTGCACTTTCTGTTTTAGCTATTTCATTGTTAGCCACAGCGCCCGCTTGCTTTGCTCGCGACCATCAAGGCGGTCCACCTCCACGACCTGACTTTCCGACGATTGACATTGATGGCAATGGGGTGATTGATTTTACTGAGTTTAGTGAGCAGCCTGTGCCAGAAGATATGCTGCAAACCATTTTTAATGACATGGATGCTGATCAAAATGGTGAAGTAACTGAAGACGAGTTCAACAAACATAAACCACCAAAACGTAAGGAAAATCAACGATGATCAACAGTGTTTCATCGAGTGCGAATTTTCAGCCCATGCAACGACCGCAAGCAGAGCCGTTAACCAGTGAACAAACAGAGTTAATGAATGAAACCTTAGCTCAGTTTGATCCTGAAAACTTAACTGCAGAAGATGCACAATCCATTATGCAAACATTTATGGACGCAGGTATTCAACTTGGTCAAGAAATGGAAGCAATTATGGCTGAAGCTGGCTTTGATGCCGCTGAAGTCGGTGAATTAGGTCGTCCTGAAGGTGAACGCCCGCCTGGTCCACCACCGCCGCCAAGTGGTAACTCACTAGAGCAGGTTGATACTGAAGAGGTTGTCAGTTATTTAGATGAGTTGTTAGCGCAATATTCTGATCAACTGGGAGAAGAAGATAAAGAAGCGATTCTAGCCTCTGTGCAAGAAAAGTTTGCTTTATCTGAAGGTGATTCGCTGTTATCGGTCACAGCGTAAATCACAAAGCGGTCATGATGACCGCTTTTTTATACTTTGCTGATTATAGTGCTGCAGCAAATGTGTTGATTTCGTTTTTCGCTGCTTCTAGACTTTGCTCTGCGTCTGGCATCGCTAGGCCCTCAGCATAAATAAAGTGAACGTCAGTCATACCCACAAAACCAAGTACATCTTTTAAGTATTTAGTTTGTGTATCCATGTCGGTGCCTTGATAGATACCACCACGCGCTGCAAGTACCACTACTTTTTTGCCTTCAACTAAACCTACAGGGCCTTGCTCAGTGTACTTAAAGGTAATACCTGCACGGGCAATACGATCAATCCAAGCTTTAAATGTCGAAGGAATACCAAAGTTATACATTGGCATACCAATAACGATTAACTCGTTGTCGTTAAGTTCAGCGATTAAATCATCAGATATTGCAGCAAGTGCTTTTTGTTCATCATTGCGTTCGTTTGCATCAGTCATCCAGGCAGCCATTTCTGTCTGCGTTAAGTGAGCAATGGCATTGTCGCTTAAATCGCGAGTTGTTACTGAAATTTGTTGGTTGTTAGCAAGCTGCTCAACAAATTGTTGGCTAAGCTTGGTTGAATTACCTTGTTCACCATTTAAAGATGAATTTAACACAAGTACTTTTTTCATCATGTCACCTAAGAAAACTGAATTTGTGCAGTCATTATAATTAGCAAAAAATAAATTAATAATGCTTTTAATCGAGTACTTTGTTCGTTTTAAACGAATGATTGTCAGAGGTGAAATTTCTTACATAGTCTTTTATTTTCTTTTAATGTTATTATTTAGGAACAGTAAAAAATGAAATGGACTTTATGATGAAGTACTTACTGCTTTCACTATTTTCGGTACTAAGCTTAATGCCCCGTGCTGCTGAAAACACGCAACTCCCTGTAGAATCATTCGCCTCTTTACGGGCTTTTAGTCAAGTAAAGCTCTCACCAAATGGTAGTCATCTATCGTTTATTCGAAATGTAAATGGAGAGTTGGTGTTAACGGTTTATAACCGTAAAACAGAAGAAGTCAACTCTCTGATCCGCTCAGATAACCACACTATTTTCTTTGATTGGTATGAGTGGGCGAATGATGAAGTTTTGTTGATAGGTGCACGCCGTATCCAACGTCAATTTGGTGGCCCAAAATATTCAACAACTTTTATGTATGCTTATAACATTAACGATAAAGGCAAAGTTAGACCAGCCAATGAAGCAGACTTTAATCGTGACAAGCGGCAACCGCAATTTGGCGATCAGGTCATCAGTTTTTTACCGAGTAAAAAAGACAAAATCTTAGTGCAAGGTGACTTTGATTTTGCTAATGCGCCAGGTGTGTATGAACTTGATTTATATACACTTCGTAAAAAGAAAGTGCAGCGTTCATTCAACAAAGTTACCGATTGGATTATTGACCGCCAAGGCAATGTACGTATTGCCCTTAAAATGGATGAAGACGAATTTGAATATATTCTATATGACGAAGATAGAGATAAACGTAAAACATTATTCAAATATAAAGCATTTAGCCCTGATGTAGTAAGTGTTTTGGGCTTTGATAAAGACCCTAATATTATTTATTACAAAGCACTTAAAGATGGCTACGATGCGCTTTATAAAATGAACCTAACGACCATGAAAAAAGAGTTAGTGTTTAGCGATGATAACTCTGACTTCGACGGTCATATATTCTATTCACCTTTAACTGGTGAAGTCGCAGGGTTTACTCACTCACAGCTTGATGAGGGGATCCATTACTGGGATGAAGATTTAAGCAATCTTTATAATGGCTTACGCGCTGTACTGCCAGCAGATAAGTTTGATATTGATATTATTGATACCAGCAAAGATCAACGTCAATATGTGGTTTTGGTTACAGGTGAGCAAATCCCCGGCACCTATATGTTAGGTAACCGTGATACGAACGAGTTAACAGTATTTGTATCGGCATTTCCGGATATTGATGAGACAGTTTACAGCGGTAAAAAGAAAATCAGTTATAAAGCCCGTGATGGTTTAACTATTGAAGGGTATTTAACCTTACCTGTGGGTTATAAAAAAGGTGATAAATTGCCTACCATTGTGTTCCCACATGGCGGCCCAATGGCTAGAGATTACGCAGACTTTGACTACTGGACTGCGTTGCTTGCCTATAATGGTTATGCAGTGCTACAACCAAACTTTCGTGGTTCAAGTGGTTATGGTCATGAATTCGAAATGGCTGCTGTACAAGGTTTTGGTAAAGAAATGCAAGATGACTTGCAAGATGCCGCGAATTGGCTTGTTGGTGAAGGTATCGCTAATAAAGATAAAATCTGTATTGGTGGAGCAAGTTATGGTGGTTATGCCGCACTAATGGCGGTGGTTAAGCACCCTGAAACATTCAAATGTGCGGCCAGCTTTGCTGGTGTCACAGATCTTGAGCGTATTGTTAGTAAGGCACGATATTTCACCAATAAAGAAATTGTGCGTAAGCAATTTGGTACTGATGGCGATAAATTAGAAAAGGTCTCGCCAGTTAATTTTGCAAAACAAATTAATCGCCCAGTGTTACTCGTTCATGGTTCTGATGATAACGTGGTGCCTGTTTATCATAGCCGAGAAATGGAAGATGAGCTTAAAGACGAAGGCAAAGACGTTACCTATATTGAGCTTGAAGATGGTGACCACTACTTGTCGCATCAGCCTTATCGAATTAAAACATTGAAAGCGTTTTTAGAGTTCTTCGATAAGAATTTGAAAAACTAAAGAGAAAAGGCGACTTCGGTCGCCTTTTTGAATTAAGTTTCTGGTAAAAACCAAGCACTAATAGCGCCTACCAAGCCTAAAAGGCTATAAAATAATATAAGCTCGGCGGTGCTTAAGTACGCATTTAGTAAGCCAACGCTGCCAAGTAACAGTAAGATAACCCCGATCACTGTATTACTAACAGAGACATAGTCTGTACGCTTGTTACCTTCTGCCATATCAACAAGATAGGTTTTACGGCCAAGGCGTACTCCTTGATGAGCTACAGTGAGTAAAAAATAACACAGTGGTAATAACCAAAACTCATTGAGAGTGGATGGGCTTAAGTAAGCAATCAAATAAACAGCAAAGCCATTAAAAGTAACGAGTATCGCAGCAAGCACTAAAACGCGGCGACTAGACAAATCACTGAGCCTACCCCAAATAGGAGCGGATACTAAGTTTGCTAGTCCTGATAGCGCCATAAACGTAGCAAGCAATGAAAAGTCGAAAGCTTGTTCACTGGCAAGTACGATATAAAAAGGGGCGCTCAAGGCTGAGCACAATAACAATGCACGAGTAATTATAAAATGTGCAAATTGCTTGTCTTGGTAAAGCAGTTTTAGTTTTTTAAGAGCATGTAGCAAGCCGTTTTCAGCGCCTTCTGTTGCGCCTTTGTATTCTTTAATACGACTGTAACTAAGCGCTGCGAAAACCCACATAAGCACTGCTAGCATCAGTGCAATATACACTCCATTCTCATAACCAAGGCTTTGTAGATACCACAAACCAAGACCGAAGGTGAGTGTAGCAAATCCTGCAAAGCTGGCAGCAAGACCACTTATACCTCCGCGCTGTTGTTTAGGAATAACCTTACCTAATACATCTTTTGCAGCAATAGAGTTAAAGCCGCGAGCTAGGCTAAAAACAATCAAAAGAGCAATAATAGCAAACCCAGCGTTTGTACCTTGCAGCGTTAAAGCACAAACCAACATACCCACAATACACAAAGCCTGCACAATCGCGCCAATTACCCACACCCACTTTCTGACGGGCAGCTTACGAATGGCACTTGCTATCGCCAGCTGTGGCAACATAGAACCTGATTCACGAATAGGCACAAGCCAAGCAATAAAACTGCTCGGCACATTAATGCTTTGTAACAGCCAAGGTAGGGTTACCTTTGGGTTTAACAAGGCATCGGCAAACTTACTAAATAGTTGGCTCACTAATAAGGTAATAAAATTGCCGGGTACGACTTTACAAGCCGCCTCATCAATTGCTTTGCAGGCACGGGCATCTTCGGTGTTACTAAGGCGTTGGTATATGTCTTCTTTGCTGAGTTTTTTCATATAGTTAGTATTTATGAAAAAGGGCCGTTAAGCCCTTAAAAATCATCTTTAGAGTGGCGTTCAGCTAATTGTTCAGCTTCATCACCCCATGTGCGGTTTACTCGGCGACCACGTTTTACGGCAGGGCGACGTTCGATTTGTTTTGCCCAGCGTATTACATGACTATATGACTCGACATCTAAAAACTCAGCTGCATCATATAAATAGCCAAGCACTAGGCTGCCATACCAAGGCCAAATAGCAATGTCGGCAATTGAGTATTCACTGCCCGCCATATAATCATGGTCACTTAGGTGACGGTTTAACACGTCTAACTGACGTTTAACTTCCATTGTGAAGCGGTCAATCGGATACTGCATTTTATAAGGTGCATAGCTATAAAAATGGCCAAAACCACCGCCTAAGTAGGGGGCAGAACCCATTTGCCAAAACAGCCAATTGCGACATTCTGTTTTACTAGTATGATCGCTTGGGATCAGTGCATCAAACTTCTCTGCTAAGTACTGTAAAATAGCCCCTGACTCAAACACGCGAGTAACAGGTGTAGTACTGTGATCCATTAAGGCTGGAATTTTTGAATTAGGATTTACACTAACAAACCCAGAAGAGAATTGATCACCATCGCCGATCTTAATTAAAAATGCATCGTAGTCGGCTTCATCAATACCTAGCTCTAATAGCTCTTCGAGCATAATGGTGACTTTTTGACCATTCGGTGTTGCAAGTGAGTAGAGTTGAAGGTTGTGTTTACCAACGGGCAAGTCTTGTTCGTGGGTCGCACCTGAGACCGGGCGATTAGTCTTAGCCCATTCACCACCGTTTTCTGCATCCCATTGCCACACTTTAGGTGGCGTATAACTGTCGGTATTACTCATAGAAACTCCCTAAATTGTGCTTTAATGAATGTTATTACGAGATTACCATCCTAGTTGATCAACCTAAGCAAGGGAAGTAGAGTTATAAAATAGTATTATGTCGATATTGTTAACTTGTTAAGTTTAAATAATTTTCAGGAGGCTGTTATGAAAAAGCATGGCTTAGCTATTGGTTTAGAGCGAACAGGCACTACCTTTTACCTTACCTTAAAAGTGGTGGGTAAATTGACTCACGACGATTATTCGACCTTAACGCCACTGGTTGATAATGCACTTGCTTCGGTGCCTCGGGTCAAAATGAGAGTGTTTGTAGATATAACAGAGCTTGAAGGATGGGAATTACAAGCGGCGTGGGATGATTTTAAATTTGGCTTAAAACATAACAAAGAGTTTTGTCGCATTGCGGTACTGGGTAATAAAAAATGGCAACAAGTTGCTAGTAAAGTTGGTAATTGGTTTACCAGTGGCGAAGTTAAGTATTTTGAAGATGCAACAATCGCTCGCGAATGGCTATATGAACAAGGACATAAGTGACAGACTATAATCAATTAAAGGTCGCAACATTTAATTTATATAATTATTTAGCGCCACCTGACGCATTTTATGATTTTCAGCGTATTTATAGTGCTGAGCAATGGGCCAAAAAGCAGCGCTGGTTGGCCGATTACCTTAAAAATCAGCAGCCAGACATTATTGGCTTTCAAGAAGTCTTCAGTATCAATGAACTGAAACAACAAGTTAACGCAGAGGGTTACCCCTATTTTGCAGTAGTTGATGAGCCAACTGTTATTGATGACTTTATTTATCGCGATCCAGTTGTCGCGATTGCCTCACGTTATAAAATTGTCGATGTAAGTCAGGTTGAGGCAGAGCAAGATGATGCTTTAGCCATGGGCTTAAGCGCTAATTTCAACTTTAGTCGCCGCATTATTCGCGCGACACTTGAAGTACCTCACTTAGGGCAGGTCGATTGCTATGTGGTGCACTTTAAATCAAAGCGCAGCATGCTCCATCATCAGGATGATGAAAGCCACAGTGAACAGCAAAACTTAGTTATGCAGTTAAAATCACAAGCTCTTGGGCGCTGGGCATCCAGCATACAGCGTGGCAGTGAAGCCGTATTGTTACTCGTTGAAATCATTAAACGCAGAGCGCACAGCAATAACCCGGTGATTGTAATGGGGGATTTTAATAATGAGTTACACGATGGCGTGCTTAACCACCTAATAGCTGATCATCTTCGCTTTAGCGGTCATAGGCAAAATAGCCCATCTCGTTCAGAGTTTAAACTACAAGATAGTTGGCAACTGTATCAGCGCCATGTTGTAATCGAAAATGATAGAGAAGCAACCCACTATTTTGGCAGTAGCAGCTCAGTGTTTGATTATATTTTGTTATCTCGAGAGTTTGATGCCGGGTTTCAGAGCAGTTTTTTTGAAGTGGTGGATTATCACACCTACGATCAGCACTTGATCAACCCGCAATTTGCCTATGATGATCAAAGCACCGACCATGGCGTTGTGATGGTGACAATGAAGCTGAGAAGCTAGAAGCTTTAAGTTTAAAGCTTCAGATTCTTATGTTTATCACGTTTTGCCATAATATAGCCGATGAATGCGCCGCTAATTGCGCCGAATAAATGGCTTTCGAATGAAATATGGATGCGCTGCGGAAAGACACCCCAAATTAGGCCGCTGTATAGCACAACAACCGCAATACTGATT
Source organism: Pseudoalteromonas sp. PAR1 (assembly GCF_947311895.1). Lineage (NCBI taxonomy): Bacteria > Pseudomonadati > Pseudomonadota > Gammaproteobacteria > Alteromonadales > Pseudoalteromonadaceae > Pseudoalteromonas > Pseudoalteromonas sp. PAR1. Next base: position 115,346 of record NZ_CAMZMY010000003.1, read on the forward strand.
AAAATGGCTTTGAATGAGCGGTGCATAATGCCGTAGCTAATTAAGTAGCCCCATAAACCGTATATAACACCACTTAGTCCAACATGAATGTTGCTGCGACCAAATAGCCATACTAATAACCCACCAATGAGCGCAGTACCAGTAAATACCAGCCAAAAGCGTTTTACGCTAAATTGGCAAACTAGCCAGCCGAGAATAGCAAATGGCACTAGGTTACTAAAAAGGTGTGCCCAGCCACCATGTAAAAATGGCGCAAAAAACACCCCTGATAGACCTGACATTTGCCTTGGTAAAATCCCTAAACCATTCAAATTGATGCCGGGTAGGGTATTAATTATTTGAAGTACCAAGCACACCAGCATAATGCCTAAAATGGCGAATCGCTTACTACTGATTGGAGGAAGTTTGACAGCTTTTTTTTCAGTCATGATGAGAAGCTCTTAAATCAAGGTGACCGAATGAGTATAACTTATTAAAAGTGAAGGTAAACACCCTGCTAAGCAAGGTGTTTACTAAAGGCTTGGGTTAACCTAATTTGGTAAGTAGTTTTTTCGCAGCAAGCTCTGAACTTGCAGGGTTTTGCCCTGTGATTAGTAGGCCATCTTCAATCGCAAGCTCGCCCCAATCATCGGTTTTTTGATACTGACCACCTTGTTTAATTAACTCATCTTCAACAAGTAATGGCACAACATTGGTAAGCTGTACGGCGTCTTCTTCTGAGTTACTAAAGCCAGTTACTTTTTTATCAAACACTACAGATTTACCAGCTGCATTTTTCGCATTAAGTAATACTGCACTGGCGTGACACACTGCACCCACTGGCTTATCTGAATTAAGAAATTGCTCAATTAAATTGATCGAATCTTGGTTATCAACTAAATCCCATAACGGACCATGGCCGCCTGGGTAAAACACCGCATCGTAATCACTGGCTTTTACGTCAGCCAGAGGTTTTGTATTAGCCATTAAGGTTTGTGCTGCGCTGTCTTGATCAAAGCGTTTTGTAGCATCAGTTGCAGCATCAGGTGCCGCACTGTTTGGATCAATCGGAGGTTGGCCACCTTTAACAGAGGCTAAAGTTACCTCTGCACCAGCATCAACAAAGGCGTAGTAGGGCGCGGCAAATTCTTCAACCCAAAAGCCCGTTTTATGGCCGGTATCGCCAAGCTCATCGTGTGAAGTAAGTACCATTAAAATTTTCTTAGCTGACATAATGAATCCCTTTTTTGCTTATTAAACATCGTTAATAACACTATAGGGGTGAAAATCGAGTTAAACAACGCAGATAAATTTGACTTCATTGGTTTAATAATTGATACAATCATTCAGGTTAGATTAGGAGTTTGTATGAAAGTATCGTTTGAGCAATTAAAAAGCATGGTGGTGTTTGCCCATATTGTGCAGCAAGGCAGCTTAACTAAAGCGGCTCAACAACTTGGTTTATCAAGGGCCGTTGTCAGTTACCACTTAAAGAAATTAGAACAGCAATTAAAGCTGACGTTACTTAATCGCTCAACGCGGACCATGACCCTCACCGAAGCAGGGATGGCTTATTACGAACGTTGTCAGGCTATCACCGAGCATGCTGAGGCTGCTAACTTACACCTTGAAAACTTAAAGAGTGAGCCCGTTGGGGTTATTAAATTGAGTTGTCCGGTGAATGTTGGCTTACAACTTGTGGTACCGGCACTGGCCCAGTTTAAGCGTTTGTATCCAAAAATTGATATCGATTTACAGCTCAGTGATGATGTGGTTGATATCATCAAAGAGGGCTATGACTTAGCGATTAGAGGCGTAGCCCTTGAGAGCTCAAATCTACAAGCCACTAAGTTTGCAAGTCTGGCGACCTGCATATGTGGCTCAGTCGATTACTTTACAAAATACCCTATACCAAAGAGCATTGACGATTTAGCTGAGCATACGTGGGTGGTGTATCAACCAAGTAGTGCCATTGCCACACTCGAAAAAGATAAACGCCGCTATGAGGTGCCTGTTAGTGGTGGCATAAGTACTAATAATGCTGCTGCGCGAACAGCTTTTGTTGAAGCTGGGCATGGTTTAGCGAAGATCCCTGTTTATGATGCACTGCCAAGGATCAAAGCGGGATTGTTACGGACAATCTTAGATGATTACAAAACCGCAGATATTGAGCTTTTTGGGGTGTTCCCGCCAGGGGCGGCGGGAAGTAAAAAATTGCGGGTTTTACTTGATTACTTGAAAGATTATTTTACTAATCAAGTTGCTACTATGACAATTTAAACCAGTGTTCTGTTAAATAAAGCAACGGCTTGTTGATACATGCTGATCGCAAGGGCTGGGTCGTATCGGTCGCCTTCGTCGCGCATAAACGCATGTTGGGCGTTAACCTCTTGCCACTGGTAATTAATTCCTGTTGCCACCGCTTGTTGGTAAATTTTAAGGCGGCCTTCTTTTGGTACATGTGGGTCTTGTTTACCCCAAATAAAATGAATTTCACCTTTAATATCTGCCATGCGCTCAAACGAGTTATTACCCGCTTGTGCAGGCAAGGTATCGCTGTGTATATCTGTCGCGTATAAACAAAAAGCGGCCTTGATACTTGGGTTTAATGCAGCACGGTACGCGAGGTGACCACCAATACATACGCCCATCGCACCTACATTTCCTGTGCAGTAATCTTGCTGACGTGCAAATGCAATTAAGGCGTCAGTATCTGAGTCATGGCTCTCAAGCGGTTTTGCCCATTTGTCGGCATTGCCTTTGTCTTTACCAGCATCATCATAGGCAAGTACTGTCCCAATAGGATTTAACTCATGAAAAACTTCTGGCACTAACACGACAAAACCATGACCAGCAAGTATTGCCGCAGAGCGTGCAATTGGTGCTGTTTCTTGGAAAATTTCAGAATAGAAAATAATACACGGGTATTTACCTTCTTCTACAGGGCGATAAATACTGGTGCGCATTGTGCCTGTGTTGGTCGCTATGTCGTGGCTCTGGTGCTGAATAATCATGTTTATCCTTGTAAAAAACGGTTTAGCTAATAATACCTCAGCCCCACCTTTTGGACGAGTCAAAGCCCTTGAAATTTATTGATGCTCAGTTAACTCTCTGAGGCAGGATACTGCATACAGCTTGCGTAATAGGTAAGAGTAGCAGGCCAGTCAGAGAAAATAGCCATCACACCCACTTGCTTAGCAAGGACGTCTACCACTTTCATCATTTGCCCATCTTGTTTAATTACACTGGCAATCGACTGGTAATAATAACCACCGCCATTATTTAATGGACCAGAGCGCTCTAAACTCCAAGTAATGATGTTCAGTCCGGCTTGTTTAGCTTTAATAGCATAAAGCGATGGCACGATTTTACCTGACTCATCAAGGCTCAAAAGCATCCACATTGGCGGTGCGATAATGCGTACTCCCTCGTTATACAGAGCCAGCATTGATGGCTGCCAAGTTGTTTCATCCATAGCATCAAAGTCTGCTTGCCCATCTCGGCCATCAAGATAAATACTGTTGTTTGCAAATTCAGGGTGATTGTTTAGCCAATACTTCACATCTTCAAGATTAAATGATTGCGGATACACATCATCGCTATTCACACCTAAAGCTCGGTACTCATCAAGCATTTTTTGCGCATAATCTTGCTGGCTAAAACCGTTAAATGGCATGCTAACTTCTGGGCTTTTTAGCTCGGGTGTCATTTTTACCCCCAGTGATTTGAATAACTCAATGCTTTGCTGGTGGGTCATTACGGTGCCACTGTTTGCGTATAAATCAGTGCGCCAGCTTGGTGTTCCTTGCATATACTCTGCGACCGTTTTGGCATTTGCATTGGCGCCATCCATTTTAGCTTTTAGGGTTAAAAACTCAGCTTGGGTGATATCGCTGGTGCAGCATTTAGCCTGAGCTGGTTGGCCGTCTTTGGCCGGAGTAAAAGGTTGGCTGCATTTTGCTGCGAGCTCAGGAATCGCTAAAATGTTGGTAGTGGTGTGTAAATCACACTGTGAATGACGACACACGAGTTGTTTGTCTTTAGTAAAGGCGACGTCACATTCAAGTACGCCAGCGCCCATTCTTGCAGCGGCTAAATATGACTCTTTGCTGTGCTCAGGAAACTGCATGGGGGCACCGCGATGACCAATGACAAAATCAGTTTTGTAAAAAGGGCCATTACCGCATGCCGCAAGTTGCTGCTTTAACGGCCCATCAGGCATATTGTCGATTAAATAGTAAGGCCTAGCGCCAACTTGCACTGCCTGCTCATCAGGCAGACTCTTACAACCTTGAATAATGAAAACTAAACAACATAAAACCAGTGCGCGCATAACAGCATTCCTCTAATCTAATAGAGTTTAGCCTATCATTACTCCATGGCAGTTTTATTAAGTTTCTGATTTATAATAAGTGCTAATAAGATAATCGCTGCGCCAATGGCAAGCTTGATGATATCAGCATCACGGTTCCAAATAACAATGTTAACGATGATCCCTGCTGGGATCAGTAGGTTATTCATTACTGCCAGCGCACCTACATTGACGATGGTCGCGCCCTTGTTCCACGCGAAATAACCAAGCCCTGAAGCGATCGTGCCTAAGTAAATTAACACGCCCCATTGTGTAGTAGTGGTGGGCAGCTTACTGGTATCACCAAATAAGCCGTAACAAATCAGTGCGACAATTAAAGCGCCAATAAAGAACCAAGCAAACACCCGAGAGTGGGGGAGTTGCTGATCTTGCATTAAACGTTTGTAAGTTACTTGCCCAGTGGCAAAGCAAATATTAGCAGCCTGAACCATTAACATACCAATAAGATAGTTTTCATCGACGCCTTCATAGCGAATAGCAACGGCGCCTAGAATAGCCAGTAATGCGGCGAATAAAAACTTGGCATTAAAACGCTTTTCAAGCAAATCGTTTAACAGGGTGATGTAAAGTGGCGTCATTACCGTGAATAGCAGTACCTCGGGCACGCTAAGGTACAAAAACGAATGGTAATAGAAGCTGTACATCACACCAAGTTGTACTGCGCCTATTGCCATGAGCTTTAGTGCTAAGGCTTTAGGGGTTTTACGCCAGTGTAAAAAGGGCAAAAACACGCAAGTTGCCAAGCCAATGCGCATTAACACACTAAACCATGCATCCACTTGGCCTGCTAAATAGACACCAATAAGACTAAACGAAAAGGCCCAAAGCAGGGTTACAGCAAATAAGTAGGTCATGTTATTCGAGTTTTGTGCAAAAAAGGGCAGTGTATATGAGATGGCTGAAAATTAAAATTGCCCATGACGGATAATACGCGGTCATGGGCAATGGGGGGGTTAGGGTTGGCTGGCAACAAAGGCTTTTGCTTGTTGCTTTAATAGCTCAAGTGCGTTGCTATCGTAAAACGTGCTGTGCGAGACAACACCCTTTAGTGTTTGTGTATTACGAATATCAATAAGCGGGTTTTTTGAAAGCAAAATGAGATCGGCTACTTTGCCTTCACTAAGTGCACCGTATTGCTGTTGTTTATTTAAAAATTTAGGCCCCGCGAGTGTTGCAGCTTGCAGCGTTTGCAGTGGTGTTAGGCCATATTCAGTAAAAATACTCAGTTCTTGGTGTAAAGAAAGCCCCGGATAAATATACGAATTTAAAAAGCCTGCATCTGTGCCTGCAATAATGCTCACACCTGCTTGTTGGGCGATAGGGAGTAACTGTGCAGTTTTAATAAAACGCTCTTTGCGCTGTTCGATTTGTGCGGGCGTGTCTTTGTTAGCTCTATCGACTCGCCACTGGTAAGTTGCTTTTAAACCTTTACCCAAATAATCTAAAAAAGCATCGTCTTGATGATTATCTTCATCAATGTAAGCCGTTATTTTGCCACCAATCAAGGTAGGCACCACTGCGGTGTTATTGTTGGCAAGAACTGTAAATTTCTCAACGGCTGTTGGTTCATTAAACTGCGCGGTGATAATGGGCAGCGCAGTGCGATAGCTCAGCTCTTTTGAGGCAACCTTTGCAGAAATATCCGCTTCGTTTTTAGCCGCAGCTTTAAGCATATAGGTCATATGCTCAATAGCATCAAGACCCGCCATGGAGACATCAGTCACAGACAATGAAAATGGAATATGACCAGAAATTTGATAACCCCGCTTTTTAACCTCTTTTACTGCCTTTAGGTAAAGCTCAGGCGTTAAAGCGCTGTCGGTAATTTTGATAAAATCGACGTCCATGCTGTTTAACAGATCCATTGCAGCATGCATTTCTGCGGTTGTTTCTACTTCCAAATCACCGGGCCAAATAGACCCTTTACCTTCTAATTTCGGGCCAGAGGTAAAAATAGTTGGGCCCACTAACTGACCTTGTTTTACTTGTTCACGCCAGCTAAGTACAGATTCACTCAAATCAGCCGCAGCATCACGAACGGTTGTTACGCCATAGGCTAAATAAAGTGGCAGTAGCTGTTTATTCTCTTCAATAAGCTTATCACCACCGCCAAAATGGACATGCATATCCCATAAACCAGGCATGACATACTGACCTTTTGCATCAATAAATGTTGAGCTTTGATATTGGCTACTTAAAGGTTTATCACTACGTTTGATGATGATCCCATCGCGAATGGCAAGTGATTGCTTTGCTGTGATAGCCCCAGTTTGCATATCAATAATTTGGGCGTTTTCTATCACGATATCGGCGCGCTCATCTGGGGTTGATGAACATGCAGCTAAAGCTGAGCAAAGTCCTAAAAGTAAAGCGTTTTTCATGTGTGAACTCGTGTTTTTCTTTGAGATTAGCAAAAACGAGTTAACTGACAATTGCTTTGAGGTAAATAGGAATAAAAGCGGGGTGAAAGTTTAATTGATACTTAAAAAGTATGAGGGTTTCCCCTCATGCTTTAAATAACGGTGTGATTATTCAACTAAACCACGACGCTTTAATAGTGCGTCTGTAGTTGGTTTTTGACCACGGAACTCAATATAGCTTTGCATTAAGTCGCGGCTGTTACCTTTAGATAAAATCTCTTTACGGAAATTGTCACCATTTTCACGTGTTAAACCACCTTGTTCAGTCATGTGTGCAAACGCATCTGCTGCGAATACTTCAGTCCAAAGATAAGCGTAGTAACCAGCTGAGTAACCCCCAGCAAAAGTGTGGCTAAAGTAGCAAGACTTATAACGTGGTGGTACTGGGTAGTACGCGATACCGTGCTTGTCTAATGCATCATGTTCAAACTTTTGTACGTCAGTGATATCAGCATCAACACCAAATGAGTGCCATTCCATATCAAGCAGTGCCGCCGCTAAATACTCAGTAGTATCGAAGCCTTGGTTGAACTTTTGTGACTCAAGTACTTTTGCAAGTAACTCTTTTGGAATTGGCTCACCTGTTTTGTAGTGCTTGGCGTAGTTTGCAAGTACTGTCGGTTCAATATTCCAGTCTTCGTTTGCTTGTGAAGGGAATTCAACAAAGTCACGTGCAGTCGCTGTACCCGCTAAGCTTGGGTATTTAACATCAGAGAATAAACCGTGTACAGCATGACCAAATTCATGGAACATCGTTGTTACTTCAGAGAAAGTCATGAGTGTTGGTTGACCTTCAGCTGGCTTAGGAATGTTCTGTGCGTTGTAGATCACAGGCTTGGTGCCTTTTAAACCGCTTTGGCTAACATAGGCGCTCATCCATGCACCACCTCGTTTACCTTCACGTGCATAAGGGTCCATATAGAACAGGCCGATAGCGCTACCGTCTTCATTGAATACTTCAAACACCATCACGTCTTCGTGATAAACAGGCAGATCTTTTCGCTCTTTGAACGTAATGCCATAAAGTTTATTCATCGCAAAGAATAGGCCGTCATGGATCACTGACTGCATTTCAAAGTAAGGCTTAACTAAAGCTGGGTCTAAGTCGTACTTCTGTTGACGAACTTTCTCAGCATAAAACGCCCAGTCCCATGGCTGTAGTGCAAACGTTTCACCTGATTTTTTGATTACTTGCTGGATTTGTTCTGCTTCTGCTTCTGCTTTAGCAACCGCTTTTGGCGCTAAATCATCAAGAATGCCGTAAACGTTTTCAGTTGTTTGTGCCATACGGTTAGTCATCACATATGAAGCCCAATCTTTGTAGCCAAGTAATGCTGCTTTTTCTGCACGTAACTTGGTTTCTTTAATGATAATAGGGCCATTTGTCGCTTGTGCACGCGTTGCAGATGTAGTCCAAATTTTTTCACGTAGCTTGCGGTTTTCAAGGCTTTGTAAGATAGGTTGGCGAGTCGTGTTCACTAGTGTGATCATGTAGCCTTCTTTACCTGCTTTTTTGGCTGCTGCCGCAAGACTTGCGATTTCGCCTTCAGATAAACCTGCTAACTCGCTTTTATCTTTAACTAAAATCACATCTTCTTTAAATGATTTTAAGATGTTTTGTGAAAACATCGTTGAAAGCTTGGCAAGCTCTGCGTTTATTTCACGCATTTTTGCTTTTTCAGCTTCAGTTAGTTTTGCACCCGCGTTAACGAATTTTTTGTAGTAGTAATCAACAAGGCGTTGATCTTCAGCATTTAGTGACGATTTATTGTCGTAAATGCTTTGTACGCGAGCAAATAAAGCTTTGTTTAAGTAAATGTCATCAGTGTGAGCTGACATAATCGGCGCCATTTTCGCGGCGATACGTTGGTACTCACTGTCAGAGATTAAACCCGATAAATTAAAAAATGCCGCAGAAGCGCGGTCTAATAATTCACCCGAGTATTCCATTGCAACAAGGGTATTTTCGAATGTTGCTGGCTCTGGGTTATTTGCAATCTTTGCAATTTCAGCTTTTTGTTGTGCGATCCCTGCTTCAAACGCTGGCTCATAGTCTTTAGTCGAAAGCTTATCAAACTCTGGTGCCATGTACTGTAAAGGGCTTGGCTTAAAAAGAATGTTTTCAACATTGGCTGTTTGTGTTTCAGCGGCTGTTTCAACTTGAGTTTGAGTGTCAGCTTGTTGTGAACTACAAGCAGATAATAAAAGAACACTAGCAATGGTGGTTGCTACTAAGGTTTTACGCATGAGAGCTCCAAAAATGTGGATAAATCTTCTCTAACTTATCAAATTTATAAGTAGAAAGAAGCAAGTTTGTCGCTTTAATAGGTAAGTATGCCGCAAAAAAGAGTGATTCAGGGATAAAGTGTTTAAAAAGCCATCAAATAAAGGTGATGGCTAGCTTAAATTGAAAATGGCGCTGATTGCCAAATTAGATTTTTGTTAGAGTTAACTGGCATTGATCAGTTGTAGCCCAACACAAACTTTTTCTCTGAACCAAAGTTTTCAGGCATTGCATTACCAAATTCTTTATTGATTAGTGCAAGTGTCTGTTCTTGTTCAGCAAGTAAGTTCAAGATGCGGTTGCGATATTCTAGACTTGATTCAAATAAGTTTAAATCAACCAGTGGTTGTAAAGTGGCAAGTTTTTGTGTGAGTGTCATTTGTGACATTGTGTTCTCCTCGTGCTATTCAAAGCCTGCTAAACCTACAAGCTTTACCTATGTATATAGCAGCTATGGGCTAAAAGAGTTAATAATTAGCGCATTTTGCGCATAAAGAACTTAGTATTTACCAAGTTTTACCCTATTATGCCGTGCTAAACTTAGTCAAAACTGAATCAAACTCTCTTTTTACCAGGAATGTTAATTTATGACCTTTGCTGATCTGCAATCTGCATTATCGTTTGTGTTGTTCACCTATAACGACGTGCAAATTACCGTACTTAAAGTAATTCAAGTGCCTCTGGTGCTGTTTTTAATGTGGTTTGTGGTCACATGGATAGGTCGATTAATTAAAAAAGCATTGTTGGCAAAAAACCTAGGGCCAGACACAGTTCATTTATTCACCCGTATTTACCTTGTTGTAACTATCGCGGTGCTGGTGTTTACTTCACTTGAGGTACTCAATATTCCGCTAACGGCGTTTGCATTTGTCTCTGGTGCCATTGCAATCGGTGTTGGTTTTGGTGCGCAAAACATTATCAATAACTTTATTAGTGGTTGGATATTAATGTGGGAGCGACCAATTCGTATTGGTGATTTTTTAGAAGTGGGTACAGCAAAAGGAGTGGTTGAAACTATTAATACTCGTTCAACTCGTATTCGCCGTAACGATGGTGTGCACATGCTAGTACCAAATAGTCACTTGCTAGAGAATACTGTAACAAACTGGACCTTGATTGACCGTAATGCTCGTTCATTTGTGAATGTTGGTGTTGCTTATGGTTCAGACGTGGTGTTAGTTGAAAAGCTGATGAAGCAAATTCTTGATGAGCATCCTGCCATTTTAAAAACACCGGCATCATCTGTGTTATTTGATGACTTTGCAGATAGCTCTTTAACTTTTAGCGCTATTTTTTGGGTGTGTGCCGAATCAGAAGCACCGCTTCGCCAAGTGCGTAGTGAACTGCGTTTTAGCATTTATAAAGTATTTGCTGAAAACAACATTACCATTGCGTTCCCACAGCGCGATATTCATATCGATGGTGAAATTGCCCTAACAAGGCGTAATAGTCAAAAATAAAAAAAGCGGCTTAGCCGCTTTTTTTATGCTTGTTCATTAAGTTTTTTAAGCTTGAAGGCTAGCAACACCATCATAATACCAAACACGATGGCATAGCTTGCAACTAGCCAAAGTAGGGTAATTATGCCCGCACCCGGGTTAAACATCAGGTAACCACCAAAGATAATTGAAATAATACCGCTGCCAATTAGTAGCCATTCGTTAGTTATCTCTTTACGAAGTTTGCTGGCTATTGCAATTTCAATTACCCCTATAGCAATTGCCCACGCAGCAATAAAGTACAACATTAAAATAGCAGTCACATTCGGTGCAAACAGAGTAACGAGTGCTGCGGCAATTGATATCAAGCCACCTATTAATAGCATCCACCAAAGCGGGTTGTCTTTTTTAGATGCAATTGCAAGCCAGGTTCGAATGGAACCATCTACAAAGAAGTAAGCGGCAAATATAAACATTAATACGGCTAAAGAGGCTTGAGGTGCAAACCAACCACATAAACCAAAGATAATGGCGATAGCCCCATGAATAAGTAAAGATGACCAATGAGGGATCAGTGAACTTGAGATCTGCATTATATTTTTCCTTTGCTAATGTTCCTTTATAACTAACATTTAGCTGACTGCTTGCATAGGTATTTAATTATTTTTTGTACAGTTATCCAAACCATGCTCTAATTTATAGGATAAAATTTGTAATCGTATTTAATGTTTTTCGAACAAGGAATGATGTGTGAAGAGTTGCGCTAACAAGTTTCCGCTATATTTAGCCAGTTTATCGGTGTGGTTATTGGCATTGTTTTTTAACCCAGTATTCGCTACAACACCTGAAGTAACCGTGAAATCGCTCATCGATAAAGATAGCAAAGAACAGCAAGAAGAAAAAAAGTCCCCCCTTCAAGTTGAAGAAGCAACAACCACTGTCGCTGACCCCAGCGTTGAACAATATGATGATCAGCCATTTGATGCCTTTGATCGACTCACCCCACGAAGTGCCATGCAAGGTTACTTAAAAGCTGCTCGAAACCGTGACTTTGAACGTGCGAAAAATTACCTTGATTACAGAAACCTGCCGCAAGAGGTGCTAGCTGTAGGTCAATTACAACTTGCAGAGAACCTTTCAGTCGTGCTTGATCGCACGTTGTGGGTAGATGTAGATAGCTTAAGTAATAAACCCAAAGGGAAGCAAAAAGAAGATGTGCCAAGCTATCGCGACTTAGTGGGAGAAATTAAAACATCTGAAGGAAAAGTGCAGGTTTTATTACAGCTTGTGCCCGATGAAAAAACAGGTAACCGGATCTGGAAAATCTCTAACGCTACCGTTAGTCAAATACCTCTTTTAACCAAGGAGTTTGGCTATAACTTGATTGGGGAATGGTTATATAAGCATTTGCCTGATTTAGAATTTTTAGGCGTAATGTTATGGCAATGGATTTATTTTGCTTTTTCATTTGTGTTGTTTTTAGTTGCAGCGATTGTCATTACTCGGCTAATTACTTTTGTGCTTGGACATAAAAAGGTAGCGGTTGAAGACGACGTCTTGAGCTTTGTAAATGGTCCTATTTGTTTATTACTTGCAGTATTACTGTCACGTTCATTAAGTGATCAGTCTAATGTCACTATTGCGGTGATGGCTCTATTTCATGGTGCAACTGTGTTACTTATTGCCTGGGGGTGGGTGTGTTTGCGCGCTGTTGATTTAGCAAAGCATAGATTAAGCCAACGCTTTATAAATCAAGATAAACCACAAGCTGTATTTTTATTGAGACCTGTTAGCAATGTTGTAAAAACGACGATCGTTATTTCGTTGCTATTTGTGTGGTTTGAAAATCTAGGCTTCAATGCAACAACCTTATTAGCAGGTTTAGGCATTGGCGGCCTTGCCATTGCTTTGGCTGCGCAAAAAACAGTCGAGAACATTATAGCGGCTATTACAATTTACATTTCGGCTCCGGTTAAAATTGGTAGTTTGTGCAAATTTGGTAATCATCTTGGTACGATTGAAGAAATAGGGCTAAGGGCTACGCGTATCCGCACCCTTGATCGCTCTGTTATATATGTTGCTAATGCTAAATTTATTGATATGCAGCTTGAGAATATTTCTGAGCGTGAGCGTATTTCTTATCGACCTAAACTGATGCTTAGCGCTAATACCCAACAGCAAAACTTACAAGCTTTTATGACAGCCCTTCGTGAGCTTTTAGAGCAGCACCAGCATATTGCATTTGAACCTTGTAGAGTGCGTTTTAAAGGGTTTACACCTTGGGCTTTACAAATTGATGTACTAAGCTACGTAGAAACGGTTGACTTTGCATTTTATATGGAAGTAATTGAAGAGTTAAACCTTGCTATTCTAGGATTATTAAATGAGCATAATTGTGAATTGGCTAATCCAGAATTCGCGCGCGTTGGTGAATAGTTACTAAAAAAGGGTTAAATGAAAGTGGCTCTCATCTGTACACAACGCCTACACATTGTCGTGATTATTTGCACAGGACATATGTCCGCTTTGTTGAAAAATAATTGCATAAAATCTTCTAAATGCGGCGATGTTGCCGCTAATTGTTGTAAAAAATTTGTATATTTATAATTTTTAATGCAGTAAAAGTGTCATAAAGTGTTATAATCGTCAGCGTTCGTTCAGCCTCTTTACCTCGTTTTGCACTCTCGATTAAGAGGTCCGCGCAGCTTATTACAAGGCGCGAAAAATTGGCCGAGCCCGTCAAATGAATTGACGCAACATCATCACCGTTGAATAAGAGTGCATAAAAAAGGTTAAAACCCGACATGAAAGCAATGAAAAGATCTACGTTAGCAACACTTATCAATGCAACGTTGTTCTCTGCCGTAGCAGGTACTTCATTTTCAACTCTTGCTGCAGACGAAGCACCAGCAGCAAAAAACAACCAATTAGAAGTTATTCAAATCACTGCACGTAAACGTGTAGAGAATGCACAGGAAGTACCTGTAGCAGTATCTGCACTACAAGGTGACAGTTTAGACGCTTATAGCTCAGCTGGTATGGATATTCGTTTTATGAACGCGAAAATCCCAAGCCTATCAATCGAATCTTCGTTTGGTCGTTCTTTCCCACGCTTTTATGTTCGTGGTCTAGGTAACACTGACTTTGACCTAAATGCCTCTCAACCAGTTTCGCTAGTTGTAGACGAAGTTGTTCAAGAGAACGCAATTTTAAAAGGTTTCCCTGTATTTGACGTAGCACGTGTAGAAGTTCTACGTGGTCCACAAGGTACTTTATTCGGTCGTAATACACCGGCTGGCCTTGTTAAATTTGATACAGTAAAACCATCACAAGAATTTGATGGCTATGGCTCAGTTTCTTACGGTAGCCGTGGCGCAGTTGATTTTGAAGGTGCTGTTGGCGGTGGTTTAACAGACCGTTTATCAACACGTGTTTCTGTACTTTGGCAAGAAAAAGACGATTATATCGATAACCGTGCACCAGGTTTTGAGCAAAATGATGTATTAGGTGGGTACACTGAAAAAGCGGCACGTGTTCAATTCTTATATGAAGGCGACGATTTCACAGGTCTTTTCAACTACCATGTACGTGATATGGATGGTACGCCAATCGCATTCCGTGGTAACGCTATCAAAGCCGGCACAAACGATTTAGCTGATAACTACGAGCACGATGTGGTTTACCACGATGCTGCTTCTCGTGCGACACAGCAAGTTGAATCTCAAGGCGCAAGCTTAAAGCTTGAGTGGGATATCAACGATTTAACTCTTACGTCAATCTCTGCATGGGAAAGTGCTGAAATCTATTCTCGCGCTGACATCGACGGTGGTTACGGTGCAAGCTACTTACCAGATATGGGCCCAGGTTTTATCCCGTTCTACTCTGAAAGTGCTGACGGTATTCCAGATCAAGACCAATACACGCAAGAACTTCGTTTATCTAGCAACTATGCTGGCGACGTTAACTTCCAAGTAGGTTTATTCTACTTTGATGAAGCGCTAACAATCGAAAACTTCAGCTACGACACTTATGGTTCAACACCAGGTGAGTTAAACGGCTATGTTATCCAGCAACAAGATACCAAAGCATGGGCGGTATTCGGTTCATTAGATTACACAATCACTGACGACTTAAAAATCACTGCGGGCCTTCGTTACTCAGATGACGAAAAAGAATTCTCAGCAGACCGTACTTTAAGCCCAATTGGTGGTAGTGCGTTATACCTTACAGAAAATCCAAGTGACGACCACGTTAGCTGGGATTTATCTGCTAACTACAAGATCAACGATGACGTAAACTGGTACGCGCGTGTTGCTAACAGCTTCCGTGCTCCAAGTATCCAAGGTCGTATCTTATTCGGTGACGAAGTAACTGTTGCTGAGTCTGAAACTGTGACGTCTTTCGAAACAGGTATCAAATCTGACGTACTTGACGGCCAAGGTCGTGTAAACGCGACAGTGTTCTACTACACAATGGATGACCAACAATTAACAGCTGTAGGTGGTGGTGCAAACTTCAACCGCTTAGTTAATGCTGATAAGACAACTGGTTACGGTTTCGAGTTAGACACTGAGTGGGTATTAACAGACAACCTAAACGCTACATTTAACTTAAGCTACAACAACACTGAGCTTAAAGATAAAGACTTAGCCGTTGACGTATGTGCACAGTGTACTGTTACAAACTCATTAAACAGCGCAGGTCAAGCTGTCCTTGATGGTAACAGCTTACCGCACGCACCTGAGTGGATCTCAAACTTAACTTTACGTTATAGCCGCGAAGTTGCTGACGGTGAATTCTTCACTTACGCTGACGTGTCTTACCGTAGCGAAATCAACTACTTCTTATATGAGTCAGTTGAGTTTGAAGGCAAGCCATTAACTGAAGTTGGTTTACGTGCAGGTTATGCTTGGGCTGAAGGCGACAACGAATATGAAGTATCAGCATTCGTTCGTAACATGTTCGACGAGCAGCAATCAATCGGCGCTATCGACTTTAATAACAACACAGCAATGGTGAACGAAGAGCGTTACATCGGTGCTGAGTTCAAAGTAAGCTTCTTCTAAGCTGAAATTAAAAGCCTATTAAAACCCGCTGTATAGCGGGTTTTTTCGTTTATAATCGCATTTGTAACTGCTAAAGTGGCAGGATTAATTTAAGAGAAGAGAATTTCTATGGCTGGATTTTGGAACTACCGCGTTATTTTTTGTGAAGCAACAAAGGATGAAGCGGCACAATATCAAATTCATGAAGTTGAATATAACCTCAATGGTAAAGTAACCAATTGGTCTGAAACAGGAGCTGCTCCGTTTGGTCACACTGTTGAAGAACTAGAAGCAGATGCTGAGCGTTTAAAAACGGCTTTTTCTAAACCGATTTTAAAAGTAGTTAGAAAGCAACGAGGCTATGAGCTGGTCGATGTAGAAACAGGTGAAGAAGCGTTTGCTGAACCTCCGGCAGGCTTAACCGAGTAATTATATTGAATTATTTAAAGGTGCCATAGGCACCTTTTAGTTTTTAGATCGTAAAAGGAATGAGGATGACTTTAAAAGCGGTTTTGTTTGATATGGATGGCACTTTGGTAGATTCAGAAAGTGTGCATTTTAATATTTGGAACGACTTATTAGCGCCTTTTGGTGTGCAATATGATGAGACTACGTTTTGTCAGCGCTTTTCTGGTAGGCCAACCCTTGAAGCAGCTAAAGAGGTTGTTACCAACTATCAACTTAACATCAGTCCAGAGCAGCTAACAGATGATAAATATGCTGCATTTGGCCGTTTTGTCAGTACAAACTTACCAACTTTCATGCCGCACGCAAAAGCTGTGCTTGAGCAAGTAAAAGCCAGTGGTGTAAAAATGGCATTAGTAACAGGCAGTGCCAAAGATGAAGCTTATCCTATTTTAAAAGGCTACGGCATTTTTGATTGGTTTGATTGTGTCGTTACCAAAGATGATGTTAACAATCCCAAACCTGCTGGCGATCCATATCAACTCGCTCTTGATACGTTAGAAATCAAAGCCAATGAAGCCGTCGCAGTCGAGGATACGTTTACCGGTGTTACAGCCGCTAGCAACGCTGGTGTTGCTGTGTATGCAGTGCCTAATCACTTTACCCAAGAGCATGATTTTAGCAAAGCGGCTGGGGTGTTTAGTGATTTGCATGAATTTTATAAATGGCTAGAAACTAAACTATAATTAAACGGCTATTGCTAAACAGTTATTTTTAAGCAGTAATAACCAGTTAATACTTACAAATTTGCAAGGAAGCAATGATGGTTATGTTCACTCGTGCATTGGTATGCGCAATTTCGTTACTTTTGGCTTTCTCAGTAAAAGCTCAACAAGCTCCCTCAGTACTTTTGGCAAACGTCTATGAAGCCGAAAAGGTTAATGTATCTGACTATTTAGTTAGTGAAAAATATGATGGTGTACGTGCCATATGGACAGGTAAGCAATTAATTACCCGTAATGGTAACCCTATTAATGCTCCAACCTGGTTTACTGCGCCACTGCCTGATATATGGTTGGATGGTGAACTTTGGACCAAGCATCAAGATTTTGCCAAGGTCAGTGGTATTGTGCGATCGCAGCAACCTGTTGATAGCGAATGGCAGACCGTTAGCTATCTAATTTTCGATATGCCAAATGCCGAGTTACCATTTAGTAAACGCTATGAAAACTATTCACGGCTAGTTAGACAGCTAAATAGCCCCCATATAAAAGCAGTTGAACAGAAGCACTTTGATAATAATCAACAGCTTAGTATGTTTATGGATGAGTTGATTGCACAAGGTGCCGAAGGCGTTATGCTGCACTTAGCAAAAGCGGAACACACAGCGGGGCGCAGCAATGTACTGTTAAAATTGAAGCCTTACCTGGATGCTGAGGCTGTTGTTATTGAACACATAGCAGGAAAAGGTAAATATAAAAATATGCTTGGGGCGCTAAAAGTACGCAACAATGAAGGGATTGAATTTAAAATTGGCTCTGGATTTTCTGATCTGCAAAGAAAGTCTCCTCCAGCGATTGGCAGTACGATTACTTATAAATATCATGGTTTTACAAAAAATGGCTTGCCACGCTTTGCCAGCTTTTTACACGAAAGGCCATAGCGTCATTCAAAAATGGCCGCGACTGTGTTAAATTTCGCGGCCTTTTTAATGATGTATAGGTGGTAGTATGTTTGCAGGCTTTGATTATGGTAGTTCAAATTGTGCAATCGGTGTTTTAGATAACGAGCAACAAGTGTCTTTAGTACCGCTTGAGCAAGGCAAACAGTATTTACCATCAACCCTTTATACCCATCACAGTGCGTTGGTTGTTGATTTTGTCGCAAAACACCTTGCTGGCAGCTCATTTGAGCACGATTTTAAAACTGAGCGTCAAGCGCTTCTAAATACCATTCCCCGCATTAAATCAGATTTAGATATTCAAGCTGGAGATGACACCTTATTCATTGGTCGTGAAGCCATTAGCGAGTATGTGCAATTTCCTGAGGAAGGTTATTTTGTAAAATCGCCAAAGTCGTTCTTTGGCGCTGTGGGCTTAAAGCAAGGGCAAATTAATTTCTTTGAAGACATTGCTACGGCGATGATTTTAAAAATAAAACAACGCGCTGAGCAATCACTGCAAGAGTCATTAACAGAAACGGTAATTGGACGACCGGTAAACTTTCAATCAGTTGGTGGTGAAGAGTCTAATCAACAAGCGCTGGGTATATTAGAGCGAGCGGCAAAGCGTGCTGGCTTTAAAGAGGTTTCATTTTTATATGAGCCATTAGCGGCAGGGATTGATTATGAAACCTCATTGCAGCAAGACCAAAAAGTATTGGTTGTTGATATTGGCGGGGGGACCAGCGACTGTTCATTCGTACAAATGGGACCAAGCTTCCGTCAAAAACAGTGTCGTGACAATGACTTTTTAGCTCACAGTGGTAAGCGTGTGGGAGGGAATGATTTAGATATTGCGCTGAGTTTTCATGGTTTAATGCCATTGCTTGGTTTAGGCACAGAGTTTAAATCTGGGCTGCCATTACCTAATCAACCGTTTTGGCAAGCATGTAAAATCAATGATGTGAATCTACAAAGCCAGTTTTATAGCGATGCCCATCATCGTGAATTATTGACCCAGCTGCGTGAAATTAAAGAGCCAGCGCTATTTAAACGCTTAATTCAATTGCAGCAAAATAAGCAAGGTCACCAATTAGTACAGCAAGGCGAAGCGGCAAAAATTGCATTGTCGTCAGCGAATGAATTTACCACAGACTTGCATTTCTTAGATTCTGAATTAACTCAGTGTTTGACCTTAAATGATTTAGCCTTAGCTGTTGATGACTCGATAAGCCAAATAGTGAGCTTAGCTAAACAAGCGATTAAAGAGGCAGGCACAACGCCAGATGTCATTTACTTAACGGGTGGTAGTGCGCAATCACCTCTGATCAAGGCCGCGTTAAAATCCCATTTAGGTGATATTACTATGCTGAACGGGGATCACTTTGGTAGTGTTACTGCAGGTTTAACTAAGTGGGCGCAAAAGCTTTATAGCTAATAGCCCCCACTTTGAGATATCGACTTTAAGAATTAAAGAGTCACTTGGCGCGTTGCGAGGTATTTTTCGTAATCTGGCAGCGTGCGGCACAGCTCTGTTTCCATCATGGGTGAGCTTAATAGCATATCGGCACTGACTTCATTACAGGCAACAGGAATATTCCAAACAGCAGCTAAACGTAATAATGCTTTCACATCAGGGTCGTGTGGCTGCGATGCAAGTGGATCCCAGAAAAATACCAACATATGCACTTCATGCTCAGCAATTTTAGCGCCGAGTTGCTGATCGCCACCCATTGGGCCACTTAATAGCTTTATCACTTCAAGCCCTGTAGTGCGCTCAATTAAATGACCCGTTGTGCCAGTACCGTAAAGGGTGTGCTTACTTAACACATCTTGATGCTTTTCACACCAAGCTTGCAGCGCTGCTTTTTTACCATCGTGGGCAACGAGGGCTATATTTTTTTTGGCGGGGAGGGCTTGTTGTTTTTGTTCCATAAGTGCTCTTATATCAATAGGTTAATTGCTAAGGCAATAAATACTATGCCCGTGATCCGATCAATCCAAATTTGGGTTTGTGGATGCTCACGAAAATAGCTGGCTATCTTATCGCCGAAATAAATATACGTGCAGTCGATTGGAAAAGCAAAAAGCGGGTAGAGTAAACCAAAAAAAGCGAGCTGAAAGGTCGTTGAAGATAAACTTGGATCAACAAACTGTGGAATGAACGCAATAAAAAATAAGGCTACTTTCGGATTGAGGACCTCAGTCATCATCGCTTGAAACATCACATTTTGCTTTTTACTGGTGCTCACATGAGGTTTATCTTCACAGTGCGGCTCTGGCTGACTAAAGGTGTCCTTTAGTGTGATGATACCTAAATAACAAAGATAGGCGGCACCAAGGTATTGTACCGTTGTATACGCGACACTAGAGGCTTTAAGAATTGCGGTTAAGCCTACGACTGCAAAAAAGGTATGCACAACGCCACCGAGTGCAAAGCCAAAGGCACTTTGCATTCCGGCTTTACGGCCATCGGCAAAAGTTTGCGCCATTAAAAATGCATTAGAAGGGCCGGGGGCTACGGCAATTAAAAAACTGGCGCCTAAAAACGACAGTAACGATTCTGGATTGATCATTGGCACAAATTAAAAAAGCTAGGTAGCTGATTTTAACAAGCTTATTAAAAAAGAAAAAGCGGGCATTAATGCCCGCTCATATTGGTTTGGGGAAAGTTTTAAAAGACCACAGTGCTATTGTTTGAACAAACAGTTGTGCTTTGTGCTTCACATACTTGGTATGTGTAACTACCACCGCCTTTTGTTGTGATGGTATCTGTGTAGCTATTTGTGTTTGCTACAGAACCTACCAAAGTACCATTACGGTATACATCAACAGTACTAGTCGCTGCGCCACTCCAGCTTAAATCAACATAGGCTGTGCCTTTTGATTTATAACCAGATGCTGAAAGGCTAACTTCATCACCCCCCGGTGTTGGATCGCCACCATTATTGCCGCCAGCACAGCCATTTGCAGTTAAATATGCATCTGCATCGGCTGCTTTAACAATACCGTGACCAAAGTACACATCGTGGCCAGCTGCGCCTTGGTCTTGTGCTGTTGCTTTTAATGCGTCACGAATTTCTGTACCTGTACACTCAGGGTGATTTGACCAAACGAGTGCTGCGATACCTGAAACGGCAGGTGTTGCCATTGATGTACCACTCATGAAACCGTAGTCACTAGTACCGATGGTAATATCAATCGTTGTACTTGCAAGCAGCGCTGAACGGTCTTCAAGTGCAGCACCTACAGCAGGAATCGTTGTATCGTTGGTATCACCTAATGTAGCGTATAACATGCCCGCTTCGTTATTGATGATAACAGCACCAATACCACCTGAGTTTTCACAGTTATTTACTTTGTCATAGAATGAGATATTACCGCGGTCAATCATACAGATTTTACCAGCTGCACCAGAATCAATGCTCTCAGCAGTACCCATGTAATAAGCATTACCAGATGCATTACCTGAGTTTTCCATTGACGATGTTGCAAAGCCCGCGCCATCAGCAGCTAAGCTTGCAGAAGTTGCCATGCCTGCAGGGTAAGTAGACAGTGTATCAACACCACCTGCTGTCACTTCAACGCAGATAGTTTCATCTGTAGTAGCGCGTTTACCACGACCAGATGTACAGCTAGGAAATTGCGAGAAATCTGCAATTTGATTGTTCGCATCATTTGCACCAACCATCATTACAGATGAATAACCAGCAGGGTACGAGCGAACGCTGTTACCATCGTTACCCGCCGCCGCAACAACAAGACCGCCTGCATTAGTGAAATTAGCAAAGGCGTTAGACTCTGTGCTATTTGCACCACCACCACCTAAGCTCATGCTGATGATATTTGCGCCTGCTTGAGAACATAAATCTGCTGCATGTGCTAAATCAGAAGAATAACCCCAACCTTCGGCATTGAATACTTTGATGATGTGCATTGCAACACCCGGTGCCATACCAACCACACCGATATTGTTATCTGCAGCACCAATTGTACCTGCTACGTGAGTACCATGAGGGCCACCATTGTCATACCAGTTACCTGTGCCACTATCGTTGTCACCCGTGATATTACCCCAAATGAAGTCAGGGTTTGATGCATCAAGACCTGAGTCAATAACACACACCTTCATGCCCGCATTAGCATCAAAGGTTACTAGGTCAGCTTGTGATTGGTAAACTGCGTAAGGCGTTAATTGCTGCTGCATTGCATTACCAGCATCATCGTTATAAAGCGCCATTGGTACACGTTTTTGGTCTTCTTCAATCAGTTTGATATGTGGGTTATTAAGCAAGCCTTTAATGCTTGCTAAATCTTGACCGGTAAATTGTGCTGCAATAAAGCCATTACCGTCGACTTTTATATCACCGCCGAGTTTTTTAGCGAGTGCTTTAACTACGCCTTTTTTGTTGTTATCTACTTGGATGATGAAGCGATCGTTTGCTGCATTTGCTGTACCCGCAGCACAAAGGCCACTTAGGATTAGAGCTAAAGCTAATTTATTCTTTTTCATAAATAGTATCCCTGACATATTGTTTGGTTAACCTTGCGTTAACGAGTCTAAACAATAAATTAACGAAAGTATGGGTACAAGGTAAATTACTCAGAAAAACGGAACAATTTATTCTATAAAAAGGGTTTTTATAGTTTATTGGTATAACAGGAAGTCTAAACGGGTAAATAAAGTATAATAATTCTCATTTACCCGTATTTAGTATAAAAGTGCGGGTGAACTTTTTTATGATAGTTGCTTATACCTAAATAATAGATACGCAAATGGTATGAGCAATAAAAAGTGTACCCCAATCAGTGATGGGGTTGTTAAATTTAGAAACTGTGTAAGAAATACCAGTAAGCTGGCACCACTCATTTGCATTACACCGATAAGAGCTGAAGCGGTGCCTGCTTGTTTCGAAAACATACTTAATGCGCGACCAGCTGATGAGCCGAGCGTAAGTGCAAAGCCAAATGCAGCAATAAACATAGGAAACATTAATGCCAGAGCAGTGCGTTGTTGGTTTAGTGCCAACATTAAGACACCAGATATAACAAGTAATAAGAGACCAGCTTTTAATGCGCGCTTTGGTTGACGTTTGATGTACAGCGGCATAATAAAGCTGGCAACAATGCTTAATACCGCATTACAAGTAAACCAGAATGTAAAATCGCTAACACTGCCTCCTAATTCAGTAATAAGCCAACCAGGTGCTAATGTTACAAACACTAATATAGCCGACATAGTTACTAAACAAATTAAGCTATGAAATAAAAACAAAGGTGTGCTAATAATCGGAATAAAACGACGTAAATCAAGCAGGTGACCGCTGTAAATGCTGTCTGCAGGGCGTGTTTCTTTGTACATTAACAAAGTTATGAATAAACCAATTAGCGCAAAGCCAGCCATGAATAAAAAGTTCATGCGCCAACCAAACTGTACTGTGAGCCAAGCACCGAGAATAGGCGCAAGAGCGGGAATAAAGCAGACAATACCATTGAGATAAGTGATGATTTGGCCACTTCGTTCACTACCAAACCTATCTCTTACGATGGCAAATGCCACCACAAACGTAGCGCAAGCTCCTAAACCTTGTAAGGCCCTTGCTACCATAAGGCTTGCAAAATCAGGTGCCAGATAAGCGCCAAAAGCAGCTAAACCATAGATTATGACACCTGCTAAAGCCACGGGTTTACGACCGAATTTATCAGCTAAAGGGCCAGCAATGAGTTGGCCAAGCCCTACAGTTAACATAAATATGGCTACAGTTTGTTGCACTTGCTTTTCTGAAGCATTGAACTGTTCAGCAATAGTAGGAAATGCTGGAAGGTAAATATCTATTGCTAATGGACTAAATATAACCAGAAGGCCCAGGATGAATAATAGACTTAGGTTTTTGTGCTGGCGTGACTGCATTCGCTCTCCTTTAAAACGGTATTTTATGTGCCCCTAAAGGAAAAGAAAAGCATTCACTTAGCGAAATGTGTAATCATTAAAACTGCTTACAAAAATTTTCCATTTCGCTATCTGGTCTGATGTGTTAGCTTTTTATCTCACATCATAAAAATAATGGATAAACGTCGTGAGCTCACAATCATCATTATTAAAAATTTGGACTAAATGCCAGTCATTACCAAAAGGGAAGTGGTTATTTAGTAAAGCGGTGTGTTTTAAAGCCCCTTATTTTGGCTCAATAAAACCATTGATCACAGAGTTGTCAGCAGGGCATTGCAGCGCAATCGTTAAAAATCGCCGAGCAATTCATAATCATATTGGTACTATCCATGCCATTGCCCAGTGTAATGTAGCAGAGCTTTGCGCAGGCTTAATGGTGGATGCAACTGTGCCTGCCAAAACACATCGTTGGATCCCAAAGGGGATGACGGTAAATTATTTAGCGAAAATTGATACTGATATGCGTGCAGTCGCACAGATTGAGGTGCCAAACGAGTGGTTAGATAAGCTAGATATCGTTGTCCCGGTGAAGGTTTATAATAGCCGCGATGAGTTAGTGTTCACCGCGGATATTACGATGTATGTAACGGCTAAAAAACGTTAAGACTTATCAGCGGCTTGTTTGTTCACAAACGACAAGTCGTTGCTATCGTCAGGGAGTATTGATGGGCTACTTTCATCGCTTGAGCTTGGCTTGATAGGAGCAATTTTGTCTTCTTCATGACGATGCTTTAAGCTGCCTTCGATATTGGCACCTGCTTCAATACTTAATGTATCGTGAAACACATCACCGTGAACTTGAGCTGTACTTTCTATGGTTACCTTATTCGCAATCAAGGAGCCAATGATCTTGCCTTTAATTACGACACTATCTGCTTCTATAAGACCTTCAACCATGCCTGTTAGGCCGATAACAAGATGTTTTACTCTTAAATCACCGTCAATACGACCATCAAGTTGAACTTCACCTTGGCTTACTAAAGTGCCAGTTAAGCGAACATCTTCTGCAATAATAGAGGGAGTATGGTTTGTTCTTTTTAAAGTAGAGCTAGTTGAGCTAGCTGGAGCTTGTTTTTTTTTACCGAACACGAGAAAGCGCCTTTGTTATTTTAACTGGGTTGACATGCTTGCCATTTACTAAAACTTCGTAATGTAAATGAGTACTTGTACTGCGACCTGTACTACCCATTAAGCCAATAACGTCATCTTTATTAACTGTTTGGCCTTTTTTTACTTTGATTTTATTTAGGTGGCCAAAACGTGTGACAAAACCGTTTTTATGCTGAAGTTCAATAAAGTTGCCGTAGCCACCGTTTCTTCCTGCGCGAAGTACGGTTGCATCTGCGGGGGCAAAAATTTCGGTTTTATGCCAGCCAGCTAAATCAACCCCTTTATGAAATGCTCGACGGCCATTCATTGGATCTTTTCTCAGACCAAAGCTACTGGATATATAATAATCTGCAGCAGGGAGGGTTTGCGGTAATTCACTTAACAGATTTTCAAGGTTATTAAGCGCTAGCAATTTATCTGCAATCGTTAGAAATTCAGCGGGAATTTTTGACTCGTCAAATAAATCTAAAGGACCACCTTGGGCTGTGTCGCTTTCGTCAGTTGCGCTTCGGACAAGCGCATCATTAAGCCCTGCACCTTCAAGCATTGCTAAAATTTCTTGATGGCGTTGTTGGATTTGTTGCTCGAGCATGCCAAAAGTGTAGTTATAGCTTTTATCAAGTCGTGCTATACGTTCTGAAAAGCTCTCAAGTTGCATTGCTTGTTTAGGGTGTTCATCTTCTAACGGTGCATGAAACTCTTCGGCATGTTCTTTAATTGGGAGCAGTACCGGCTCGATACCGCCCTCAGGAGTGGTTTTATTGATTGATTCAGGTAATGACTCAATCATGCTTTGTAATAACGCTTGCTTTTGCTCTAGAATGGCCAACTGTTCTACTTGTTTTTGGTATGTAAGCTGTTGTTGAGCATGCTTTTTTTGCCATTCTTGTTGCTTGCTAAGTTGTGATTGTTCAATGCTGGATATTTGATCGGCTTGCGAAATGATTTGCAGCGTCGAAATGCTCAACCAAGCAACTGCTGTTAATACAATTAAAAACGTCGTTAGCTGTAACCAAGGCGCAAGGATAAGGTGCTTTACTTCGCCATTCTGACGGATCAACAGCTGTCTAGCTGGAAAAAACGTGCGATAAAAAGACTTAAGTTTAACTAACATAGCGTATAAAAAATGACTAATAACCGAGTTAAGATAGCAATATGATTCAAAAAAGCTAGCAAAAATTTGTAACCCAGTTATAAAAAATGCAAAAAAAAGGGCAAAAATTGCCCTTATAACAAATGATTACTTTTATTTTGCAGGTAACACTGTACCTTCAACTGAACCAAAGCCAATGCGTGCAAAACCGTCTTTTTCACACCAACCACGCATAATTACGTTATCACCGTCTTCTAAGAAAGTACGTTGCTCGCCATTCGCTAGAGTGATCTTTTCTTTACCACCGCGAGATAGCTCTAGTAATGAACCGGCTTCTTCATGCTCAGGACCAGACTGCGTGCCCGAACCTAACATATCGCCCGGTTGGAAGTTACAGCCATTTACTGTGTGGTGAGCGACCATTTGCGCAACTGTCCAGTAAGAGTGCTTGAAGCTTGATTTAGATACCTGTGTTGGCGCTTCACCAGCTGCACGCATCTTTTCAGTTTCAATTTGCACATCCATTTTGATATCGAATGCACCAAACTCACGGTTATGAGCTGACTCTAAATAGTCCATTGGTTGAGGATCGTTTTCGTCACGTGTCCAGTTTGTTCTAAATGGTGCCAGTGCTTCTGTTGTAACAATCCAAGGTGATACTGTCGAAGCGAAGTTTTTCGCAAGGAATGGACCTAATGGTTGATATTCCCACGCTTGTAAGTCACGCGCAGACCAGTCATTAAATACACAGAAACCAAATACGTGGTTTTCAGCGTTTTCAATAGCAATTGCATCACCTAATTCATTACCTTTACCAAGGTAAATACCTAGTTCAAGTTCGTAGTCTAGGCGTTTACAAGGGCCGAATGAAGGTACATCAGCATCAGGAGCTTTGGTTTGACCGTTAGGGCGGTGGAACGTTTGACCTGATACATCAATTGACGATGAACGGCCGTGATAACCAATTGGTACCCATTTGTAGTTAGGTAAAAGAGGGTTATCTGGGCGGAACAGACTACCTACTGCTGTTGCGTGGTAAATAGAAGTATAAAAGTCAGTGTAATCACCAATGCGACACGGTAGCGCAAATTCGATGTCTGCTTGAGCAATAAGTGCTTCGCTTAATTGTGCTTGCTCACTGGCACCTTCACGGAGTGCTTTTGATAGGGCAAGACGAAGTGCAGACCAATACTGCTGACCAAGGCCCATAAATTCATTTAATGTAGCTTGACTTGCTGCTTTAACAGCAACCTGTGCATCACCAGAGAATAAACCAAGTTCGTTTACTTTCGCTAAATCGATAACTTGGTCACCAATTGCTACAGCGCCACGGAACGCTTCGTCTGAATTTTTACGACGTACTTCTGCAAAAGGAAGGTTTTGAATTGGGAAGTCACAGTTCGCTTCGTTAGCAGATGCAACCCAGCTTTTTAGATTAATATCGTGGGTTTCGTTAATTAGGCTCATACTCTTTCCTTATTTGTTCGCGCTGATTTATTAGTTATCTATATGGAGGCAATCAACGCAATTTAAACAGTTAGTTTAAAACAGAATTTAAAACGAGAAAAAGCAGCGTGTGAATTTACCCAAACCACACGCTGCTTTTTATTCATGATGATGATTTAGATTACACCACGACGCTCTTGATCACGTTCGATTGACTCGAAAAGGGCTTGGAAGTTACCCTCACCGAAACCGCCGTCATCTACACGTTGGATCATCTCGATGAAGATAGGACCGAATAGGTTCTTCGAGAAGATTTGCAGTAGGTAACAGTTTTCGCTTTGGCTATCAACTAGGATTTGATGCTTACGGATCTTCTCTTTGTCTTCTTTAACCCAAGGCACACGGTCGAAAATGGTGTCGTAGTACTCAGGGATGATATCAAGCGTTGCAATCGTTGATTGGTCAAGCTTATCAAGTGAGCTTACTAGGTCATTGGTAAGGAATGCTAAATGCTGTACACCCGGACCATTGTACTCATTTAAGTACTCATCGATTTGGTTGTTGTTGTTATCTTTACCTTCGTTGATCGGAATCGAGAAAGTGCCGCACGGTGATTTAAGTGCGTAAGATAATAACGCTGTTTTTTGACCTTTAATGTCGAAGTAACGTACTTCAGTAAAACCAAATACGTCTTTATAGAAGTTAGCCCATGTTTCCATCGTACCTTTGTAAACGTTATTGGTTAAATGGTCGATACGGATGAAGCCTTTGTCTTCAACAATGTTTTGTTCGCTTAGATCTTCGAAGTCTGACTCATAGATAGACCCTTTGTCGCCAAATTGCTCAATGAAATAGATTAAGCTGTCGCCGATACCGTAGATAGCTGGGTAAGGTAAATCTTTGTGTGTTGAATCTGTGGCAGGTTTTGCACCGCGCTCAACAGCAACTTCGAATGCTTTTTGTGCATTCTCTACACGCCAACCCATAGAACAGATCGCTGGACCGTGGCTTTTAGCGAATTCAGCAGAGAAACCATCACGCTCATTGTTTAGTAAGAAATGAATGTCATGCTGGTTATAATAAACAATGTCTTTACCTTTGAATTTTTTTAGCTTTGAAAAGCCAAAATCAGTAAACACTTTGTCCATGTAATCTGCATCTGGTGTTGCGTATTCAGTGAATTCAATGCCCACTAGGCCTAACGGATTATTTACTTCGCTCATTGTCATTACTCCCGCAATTATAAGCACTGCGCTAAAAAGAATTATTGTTCTGTAATGAGCGGATGATTAACCAGAATCCTAATAAGGGGAAGATCTCGACTACATTTAGTCAAAGCAGCCTTTGTAAATTAAATGGGACAATGATTTTAATTTCAGCAGTTGCATTATCAAAGGCAATGAGCAGGGCACTATTTTGACTAATGGATGTCATCCTTTGTTTTATTTATCTACTTGTTTTTAATCATTAATTTTAGTATTTGCAAGGCGATAAAAAAGGCCTTAAACGGCCTTTTTTATTAAGTTGATTGTATAGTTTAGTTTACGGTTTGGCGCGCTTTGTTAAAAAACTTGCTACGTTGTTGTAACCAAGGATTACTCATAATTTGTGGTGCAGCTTGATAATGACGCTCAACCACTTGGTTTAGGGTACGGGTTGATTGGGTGAAATTGAGTTGTTGCTGTGCTGCGCCCATATTGGCAATTTCGGCATCAGTCATCGCACGACCAGCAAATAACAAGGCGTTTAAGTAACCCGGCTTAGTTTCGTAGTCATTATCGGTTAAAAGCAGCGCCGCGTTGTTAATTGCCCAGCGTTCATCAATTTCACCTTCATCTTTAAAACCAATTAGCTCGCCATCAAGGTGAATTTTTAGTGCACCATTGTTTGGAGCAGCATAAAACACAAAGGCAATACGATGCCAACTGTTAGCAGGTACTTCACCAAAATAGCCGCTGTCGGTGGTGGCAATACCAATGGCGTTATCTCGGCTAACGTACAGGTCTGCGTCATCACTATTAGTCATATCGGTTTGTAATAATGAACGCCACTCATTGGTGCTTTGTTCTGGCCACATAATATCCATCACTAAGGTGTAATCAGCGATAAACCCTTCTGTTTGGTAATCACCGTTGGCTGCACTATTAGCCGTTAAGGTTAAGCCTTGGGTTGGGCTATGGCGAGCAAAGGCGAGCACACCCGAGGCA
Source organism: Pseudoalteromonas sp. PAR1 (assembly GCF_947311895.1). Lineage (NCBI taxonomy): Bacteria > Pseudomonadati > Pseudomonadota > Gammaproteobacteria > Alteromonadales > Pseudoalteromonadaceae > Pseudoalteromonas > Pseudoalteromonas sp. PAR1. The sequence goes on from NZ_CAMZMY010000003.1 coordinate 144,756, forward strand.
CCAGTTGGTAAATCAGCAATTTCAAGCTCTGTGGTGGTGGCAAATTGACTATTCTCTGGCCCCCAGTTTTTGTCTTCAGGGTCATAAAAGCTAAGTGTTGCGGGGCCAAAGTCACTACTAAAACCTTGCTCTGGGTTATTAAAATTCCATACTGTGACTGCATCATCCGTTTTACAGGCGTTAAGTGTGTTATCGGTGTCGATATATAAACATTGGCTGGTGCGTGATCGCGCGTAGTTATCAAGCAACCACCAACTTTCAGCGACCAATTGGGCTTCTAAGCTTGGCAGAGTAGGAAAGAACAACCCAGTATTAAGCGCCGGGCCTTTAAATAGGGCAACCTGATAAGTGCTTGCATCGTTAATGTTATCTGGCACTAAAGAGACCCATTCAGGCTGGCTTGCAAGCATGGTTTTTAATTGGCTACCAGTCACCGCGATTTGATAAATGGCATTAAACCCTGAGGTATTTGATGGCTGGCGTTCAACCTTAAACGCGGCATGAAAGTCTTCTTGGGTTAATGTACCCGGTAGCCAGCGATCTTGTACTTGGCTTGCATCAAGCAAGACTGCATCAATAGCAGGGAACTGCTGCATAGTCGCTTTGGCTGTAATTGCAGTGAGTTCTTCTGCGGTTGGGTAATTTTCTGAAACGGCAATTTCGGTGTTTGCATCTGGCGCATAACGACCCATGATTTCATCGATGGCAGTTTTAGTGCTTTCATCTAGGGTCGTAATGCTGGTTGTTGCTACGGTATTATAATCAACATCAGCAAGTGTCTTGTCTTCAAGGTTAAAGGTTAAGGTAAGATCAGTTAGCCCTTGTGCAAAAAAGTTTGGCTGAACAACAATGCTGCCGTTATCTAAGGTTTGATAACTTTCACCGCCATGGGTATGCCCACCAAGCACTAAATCAATGCCCGCTACATTTTGTGCAATTCGGGTATCTGTGCCTTCACCTAAGTGACTTACCATCACCATGTAATCAACATCTTGACGGTATTGGTTAACAATCTGCTCCGCCACTTCTTGCCATTGCCAATTCATTTTGAAATTAGCGATAAAATCGGGAATGGGATCGTCTTCAACTGGTTCATCAAGTTCATTCCAAGGTACTGAAGTCATACCAAAAAAGCCAATTCGAAGACAACCAACTTGAACAACTGAAAAATCGACACCGGCAAACGGCGTATCATCGCTACCATCATATTTGGTATTACTTGATAACACGATAGCATTATCGTCATCGGCAAAATCTAGCAGTTGCTCTGGTCCCCATGCATAGTCGTGGTTACCAATCACACGTACGTCAAAGGCCATGGCTTTTATTGCTTCGACAGTGGCTAACCCTTGTGATGTTTGTTCAGCTACGGTGCCTTTTTCATAATCGTCGCCGCCATTGGTAAATAAGGTATTTGGGTTTTCAAGTTTGGCATTGTCGTAGTAACTGCGAATACGGCTAAATAACTGCTCTTTAAAGCCAAAGCGCGCGTGTAAATCAGCAACATGGATAAAGCGTACAGTTTGGTTACTGGCTGTGTCACTACATTGCTCGCCAATGGTTTTACTTACTGCAGGCACGGTTCGCGACATTAAAGCAAAACTGCCAAATTCAGTGATAGCACTGACTGCAAATCCATCGTCGCTTAGCTCAGTGGTTAGCGTTTGCCATTGCTCATCGACTAGCTGCACTATGCTAAAGGCAAGGTTAGTTTGCTCATTTGGTAACTTAATCGCCAAACTCAATGGCTCTGCAAATATCAGATTATTGGGGCGAAAAGTATGAATTGCGGAGACAATACCTTGCTCTATATCTGTGCTTGAAGCGGTTGTTTCAGTGTAAGTAAACGTGGTATCTGTTGTAACCGTGTTACTTGTTGCGTTAAGTGTGACATCGCCTTGTGCAAATTGTGCGGAAAAACCATTTTCAACAGAAATAATTAAACCAGACTGAGCAGGAGCTGTTGCGACTTCTTTTGTTGTTTTATCGCCACCACATGCTGTCAGTAATAAGCTAGTCAGAATAATGACCAGGAGTTGAGTGTTTAAGCGCACTTGCTCAGTTCCTTTGCAAACCAAATTAATATCGGAATATAGTATCAGTTTTAAGGACGCAGAGGGAATAGGGAAGAGAGAAATACCCCGCAGCGGGCGCTACGGGGAATAAATATTATTGCTTTTCAGCTGTCACTTCTAGCTCTTCAGCTAAGATGTGCTCAGTAGTTTGTGGCTCATGTTGGCCTTCAGCTCCATGCATCCAAGCTACTAGTTTGTCGCTTAGTAAGTACATGATAACAGCAGAAAGAACCGCTGTTGCGCCTAAACCAATGAAGATACCCATAGCGTTATCTAGCGCTTCTTCACCTTCACCTAGGAATGAACCTACGAAACCAGCAATCTTGTTTGCAACCGCTGTACATAGGAACCAAATACCCATAAGCATTGAAGCTAAACGTAGAGGTGCAAGTTTACTCACCATAGATAAACCAATTGGCGATAAACATAACTCACCTAGCGTGTGGAATAAGTAGAATAATACTAACCACATCATGCTGATTTGTAAGTGCTCACCTTGACCTTGTGTCATAAGCGCTAAGATCATAGTGATGAAACCAAGTGCTAAGAAAATAAGTGCAATAGCAAACTTAACTGGTGAATTAGGTTCACGTTTATCAAGCTTTAACCAAATAATGGCAACTAAAGGTGCAAATACAATAATGAAAATTGAGTTTAAAGATTGGAACCAAGAAGCAGGCACTTCAAAACCAAGTAACATACGGTCAGTGTAGTCGTTAGCAAACAAGTTCATAAGACCACCTGCTTGCTCAAAGCCCATCCAGAAGATAATGCTGAATACACTCATAGTGAAAATAACTTTGATGCGATCAGTTTCAACTTTAGTCAGTGGCTCTTTAGTGTTTGATTCAGATTGAGCTTGTGAAAGCTTAGCCGAAGGTACAACACCAATATCGCCTAAGTATTTGTTACTTAATGCAAGTTGCATAAGTACAGAGATCACCATACCGATACCCGCTACGATGAAGCCCCATTGCCAACCCATTGCTGCTGCAGCATAACCTGCAACAAGTGGACCTAATGCACCACCTAAGTTAATACCCATGTAGAAGATAGTGAACGCGCCATCACGACGTTGGTCGCCTTCTTTATATAGGTCACCTACCATGGTTGAGATATTTGGTTTAAATAAACCGTTACCTAAACAAAGCAGTGTTAAACCAATGTAGAAAACGTTTTCTTCTTGGCCAGCTAAATAGCTGTGAGGAATACCCATAGTGAAATGACCCGCAGCCATTAATAAACCACCAAGGATAATCGCTTTACGTTGCCCTAAAACATTATCAGCTAACCATCCACCCAGTAACGGTGTAATGTAAACAGCCATAGTGAAGGTACCGTAAAGGCTTAGTGCATCGGCATTTGACCAGCCAAAACCACCTTCTTGCACAAGAGCAACTAAATATAATACTAAAATAGCGCGCATGCCGTAATAACCGAAACGTTCCCACATCTCTGTGCCGAACAACAGGAATAACCCTTTAGGATGCCCTAAAAAGTCACCTGCTTTAGGTAATGAACTCATATTTACTTCCTAACTCTAAGATTTTTATTGAGGCCTTATTGTTTTTGCTTTAGTCGTTCTATATTTAGAATGAGTGAACGGGTGGCCATGTTTTTTGATGCAGCTAAGATAATGGTTTGTTGCTCAAGTTTTGTACTTGAAGGAAAGGGACACACCCTTATCCTAGCTACAAGTGCGCTACAGTATACATAGACCTTATGGTGAGGGGAAGATCTTGCGACACTTCCCCTATGTAGTGCGATAGTTAGTAGTTTGCATAAGGCACGACAGGTTTACCCGGGAAAGCCAGCTCACTGTAGACTGGATTAAAGTAATAACGGAAATACAACTGACCGTAGTTCGGCTCATAAAAATCGGCTCTATCTAGGTTAAAATAACCGCCAAAGAACCAGTGGGGCGTGAACCTGTATTCAAAGCTTGCCCCTAAGTTATACGATAAACCACTGCTGGTATCGCCCTCAAAGTAAGGCACAACACCCGTTACAGCAGTTTGTGCCTCAGCTTGGCCTTGTAAAATAGGGTCGTTCGGGAAAAACGCGATGTCGTCAGTGGTGGTGGTTGACCAAGATACCCCAGCACGAAGCCTATAAATAAAATTATGACCAACCCGTTTATCAAAAATAACAGGTAAAGATGCACCCAAGTAGTTTTGTGGGCTGTAATAGCCTCCGTGCCCCCAGGTTTCTTCACTTAAATTATACTTATATGACCAGTGCAATAAGTTAAGTCCTAGGCTTAATTCAGTGTTTCTTTCACGAATATAGCGATAATAACTACCACCCATTAGGCTGTAGCTTTGGTTATCTTTAACGTTTTTACCTTGCAAGATTTGATAGTTGGTACTTGCCCAAAAACCCCAGTCTAGGCCTAGGTCATGGGATAGGCTAAGTTGTAATTGTGTTGCTCTAACGCCACCCCATACTTGGTTGGTAAAGACATCTTCTAACCCCGCATACGATAATACAGAGCTGGTGACTGGGCGTTTATTAAACGTGACGCCATAACCAAAATCGCCTAAATCACCTTTGTAATTAACGCCCCACACAATGTCTTCGACTAAAAACCCCAATGGGGTAGTGCCAATATCAAAGCGCCATTGCTCATTTTGCCAGGCAAGGCCAATATCCGTGCCTTGTTGCTCTGGTTTAATTGTTAAAAATGGACAGTCAAAAATACACAGAACCCCTTGTCCATAGCGGCTACCAGCAAAGGTTTGATCAAAGCGGGTTTCTTGGCTCGATATTGTCATCGGGTCTAGTTTAACAATTCCTGTGCCACCCCAAAGTGGAAAACCAGCTTCAATAGGTGTTGCACCAGCGCCAAGAGTTGACTCATTTTGCGTACTGGTTTGGCTGCTTAGGTTGATTGCTGCAGTGATATACGCCTGCTCATCGCGCTCGATGCTTTGCAATTGACGTTTGGCATTATTGACATACCAAGCTTCATTTTCATCAAGGGCATACAGCTCATAGTTCTGCTCATCAGTTAAATTGCTTGTTGCAGTTTTTTTATCAACGGCTGCACGGTACCAGCTTTGTGCAAGCGTAGTTTGTTGTTTAGCTTGTGCAACTGCTGCCGCTTGATAATAGAGCTCTTGGTTATTGTTTGATTTAGCCAGCAATTGCTCAGCGAGATTAATGGCACTTTGTGTATCTGTAAATTGTTCAAGTGCGGTCATTAATTGCTGTTGACGATAACTTTGCTCAGTTGAAACTTGATTAATTTGCCCAGCAATGATGCGATCAGCTAAATCATCTCTTTGCTGCTGACGAGCAAGTGCCGCAATAGCTAAAGCAGTATCCGTTGACACAGTTTTTCCTTTTGCGGTGTGCTGCTCAAAGCGAGTAATAGCCTCTTTGTTATTGCCTTGCTCGATATGAGCATTGATCAGCGCCTCTGCCAGTTCTGAGTTATCTGGGTATTGCGTTGCAAGTTCAGATAGCTTGGCAACTCTATGATTATTATCAATAAAACGATTAATATAACTAACTTGCAGTGCTAACCATTGTGATTGATCAGCATCGGTTGCGTTCCTCGGCAGTTGATAGTCTGCAAACCAGCTCTCAGCAGCGTTTTTATCGTTGCTTTCAATTAGCCAATTTGCATAAGTCATATGCCAATAAGGGCTCAAGCTTGGGTCACGAGTAAGGGCTTTCTTCAGTTGCCTAATCGCATACTGTTGCTCATTAATTTGTTGCCATTGGCTGGCAAGCTCAGCTTGCATTAAAGGTGTCAATGGCTGTGCTTCTAACTCGGTAAGCTTATAAATCACCGTGGCTTTATTGCTAGCTGTGTTGTTGGCAGACAGTCTTTCAAGCTTGGTATTAATGCTTAGCTGCTCTGTTAGTACATTAATTTGTTCAGTACGTGCGTTATTTGGAATGTAATCTAAGGTTGCCAGTGCGCCTTGGTAATCATTTAACGAACGTAAAAATAAAGCATGGCTGTAGCGTAGCTCGGCATCTAACGGAAATTGCCACAAGGTTTTTTTATAAAGTGCTTTGGCATGATCAACCAAACCCTGTTGTTGATATAAGTTTGCAAGGTCGTAGTAAAGCCAGCTTTGGCGAGGACTTTGTTTGATTGCTACCAGTAATACATCAACCGCTTCATCAAGCTTGCCTTGCGCTGTAAGTTCGTCTGCACGGGCTCGTAATTGTTGGGTTTGTAAGAGGGTATAATCCTCAGCAACCAATGCCTGTTGCTGACGAGTTAAACCATTATAAAATTGATGGCTACGTGCATAATTACCATCAGAGGCAGTTAATTCAAGCATGGCACGCAAAGTAGGCTGTTGTAGGGGATCGTCTTGTAGCACTTGCTTATAAAGGTTCATCGCGTTTTGATATTGCCCAGCTTGTTTGGCAAGTTCTGCGCGGTAAAACAACACGGTATTAGGGTCTTCATTTAACGTATCTGCTAAATCAAGCTTAAGATCAGCCTGTTTTAATTCATTGCTACTGATGGCCGATTTAGCTTCATCTATGTATTGCCAAAAACGTGCGGTATTGGCGAGACCTTTTAATACCGTTATGCGATTTGCATCTATGCTGTATTTTTGAGCTTTTTTAAAGTACTGGTAGGCATTGGCATTTCTGCCTTGCCTTAGGTTCAGTAAACCTAGGCTGTTGTATATTTCGGGGTCATCTGGGCGACCCTGCAAGGCGCGTTTAAATAGCGCTTCTGCCTTTGTAAAATTTTGCTTTTCTAGTTCGACACTGCCTTTTTGCCATGTTTTGAAAGCAGGATCGGCTTGTTTTTTTAGCTCCGCTTGGTAATCCTTTTTAAAATCATTAAATTGAAGTTTTCCCTTACTGCTGAGTGGGAAAGCATCTAAATACTGCTCGTAAGCGTGAAGCGTGTTTTTATCAAGAGGCATCGCCTTTAGTGTTGATAGCCATGCACTTTCTGCTTCAACGCTGTAAAAATTACTATGAGCATAATGACTTAATAGATCCAAGCCTTGTTTATTTGTTGGGTTTTTACTTAATAGATGGCGCGCATAAGCAAGCTCGATACGACCGCTGTGCGGATATCGAGACATTAAGGAGCGATAGCCATTTAAAGCATACTCATATTGTTCATCGTCTTGCGCAAGCCAGTTAATATGCTCAAGCTCAAATTCAATACTTGGGTAGGTTGATTTAAATAAGCGGTTATAAATTTTCACAGCCTCAATATACTGACCTGCACGAGCACGTAAACGGGCTTGTTGGATAACCGCCTTGTCTTCGTTATCGACCCGAATAAGCAATGCAATGTTGGCTACACATGGGTGTGATTTTTCAGACAGTTCACTCAGTCGTGAACGTGCTTTTGTCGTTTCTTTAAGGGCATACAAAACACGTATTTCAGCACATTTTACTTGGGGGTTTTGCGGCGCAATACTTAACAGCTTTTCTAAGCTGTCAGACATTAATTGCGTATCGCGCTCGACTTCACCTAAATGTATTTGGCTAATTAGCCAATCAATAGACTGAGTATTAAGGTCTTTATTTGTTGCTGCGAATGCACTGGAGCTTGCTAAAAACACAGCAAGTAGCCACTTTATTGGCATTTATTGCTCCAGTTGGTTGTTAAGGCACCGTTTTTATCAAGACTAAAACGTTTTGTCATAAAACCATTGCTAAATAGGTAAAGTACACTGTCGTAGTATCGATTAGTTGTAAAGCGTGTATCCATCATCAGTGTTTGTTGAATAGCACCGACAGCTTGTGATTGATTCTCAGTTTCTAGAAGAGGCAGCATTGCAGCGCTAAATCCTGTTGGGCCTGTGCCACGAGTTTTACCGTTAATAGCATTAGTTTGTAATGGCACTTTACCAGATGCAGTTACGCTATTGGCCATGGGTTTGAACTGCTGCATAAGTGCTGTTTTGTATTTTGCATCTTCGGCCATCATACTAGCCCAAAGGTAAACACGAATAGCATTATAGCTCCCTGTTGGCGGCGCATGTACATCGTGATAAAAACCCTTATCGGTATTGTAATTAACCCAATCAGGACTGAAACCTTTGGGAGCAGTGCTAATTAGCATGTCTGCGGAGTTATCATGTAATTGCTGCCACGGTGAATGAGGGTATAACTGGCTAAATTGGGCCAAAATAAATAATGGCGCATAACTAGGGTTTAGTTTCCAATGTGTTTCTTTCTCAAAGCCGTTTGGCCCTGGCAATAATGTAAGGCCAAGGTTGGGAATATAGGCTGTTTCTTCGCGAATAATGCGTTCAGCCATCACTGAGCTAAGTACTGCGTATCGTCTTTCATTCCATAAAATAGCAGCTTGTGACAGGGTGTAAGCAATCCATAAGTCTGAATCAGAAGCGGGGTTAGAGTCTAAAATTTGTGGTTGATTGTTTTTAATCCCCCATTGCCATGCGGGTAAGCGTGTACTTAAGTCACCCTCAGAAAGCTGCACTTCGGTCCACTCGAGTAACTTATCAAAGCTTGCTTTGTCATTAGCAAGTAATGCGAAAAAAAGTGCGTAAGACTGTCCTTCTGAAGTCGTTATATCGTATTGAGAGCCTAAATCGATCACGCGACCTTCAGGCGAGATAAAGTGGTGTTTAAATGTATTCCATTGAGGCCAAGCCGCACAGTTTTGCTCGGCTGACACATTGATAGACAATGTCAAAACGAATAGTAAAGAAGCAAAGATTTTCATTATGCGTTATCTCCTTCAGATAAACGTTTTTTCGTTAGTAGTGCCAACAATCGCCAAAAAATAAATGAAATAAGTAATAATGTAATAAGCGATAAAATTGCTAAAACAAAGGGGCGATCTGAGAGATGGAACCATATTAAAGTATGGATTGGCACTTGGCCGACATAATACTGTTCATCCGTTTTAATCGTTTTTATACCCTGACTATTTATGATCGCTGAGCTACCCATAATTTGGGCTGTTTTTTCGTCACTTAAGAGTGTGTCAGATAACAGCGTGTAAGCATCGTCGTTAGTGGCGATTAACGACACCACTGAGCGCTCAGAATCGAACGGCGATTGAAAGCCTGATATTACCGCTAATCGACCAACACTCTTTATGCTTACTTTAACTTTGTCGCTGTCTTGTGTGTCGTATGCACCATTGTAGATCGCTTGATCAACAATACGTTGGCTATTATTGATTAACACACTGAGATCACTGTCTTTTGTTAGCGATTGTGTGAATGAGTCGGGCTTACCAATAATGATAATATCTTTATCAGTGAGTTTTAACTGTTCGCTTGGGAACTGAATATCTAACTGATGCGTAGGATAGCCTGTTATCGCTCCTAAGTGGCCGGTAAAATTGAGCAGTAAACTGATCGCTTTAACAGAGCTATTTGCCTCCATCAATAATGTACTTTGATGTAAGTCAGCAAATTTAGTAAACGGAAAGCCTGCATTGGCAAAAGCGCGCAAGTTTGGCATTGCAATATAGTGGTGAAAGCGGCTTACATCAATACTTGAACTACCGTCAATTGCACCAAACTCACCGCCAGCTGGTATTGCACTACATTCACCAGACTTAGAAACAGCAAAGTTAAAATCATAAGTAAGCTGATTATTTGTTGATAAGTCGAGACCATTAAGCTCAAAATCTTGTCGAGATTGGTTCAACTTTTCGTTTGCCAGTAGAGGTAATATGGTCTGGCTTGATAGGGGGTCACTGCTTTTATTACTTAAAATAAAGCCATCAATAAACTGACCGTTTATCAGCATATTTAAACGTGACAGCATGTTTGGCTCAACGGGAGTGTTACGGTAATTTAAGGTAATCGGGATACCATTTTCACGCCAAGTAAATAAGTCTGGTGCAAAGCGTAAATCAAGACGCACTGGCTGACCACGTAAGCCCTCTGACTGTAATTGGGTTGGGTAATCAATAAGCTCAGCAAATGTGACTGCGCGATCTGAGCGCACCCAAAAAGGCGCATCGTAGGCTTTTCTAAGAGGAAGCGTGTTTATGCCATCTATTGTTGCGCTTCGACCCGTCATTACTTTATAGCCAAAGACTAGACCAACAACGGCTTCTTTTAATTGTGCAGTGTCTTTACCTAATACTAGAAGTACTTTGGCGTAGCGTTGAGTCGGGCTGCTGATAATTTCTACAGTAGGTTTTTCAACATCAGGGTAATTCAACAAAAAATCAGGCTTATTGTTATTGGTGGCAAAAACAACGCTGTGCTGAGTAGGCGCGTGATTGATTTTTACTGGGAACTGCGCTTTGCGCCATTTGGCTTGCGCACCAAAGAAGCTTGATAATGTGGCAGCAGCCTCAAGTGTTTGTTCATCAGGTTGTGATGCAAATATAAAAGGTAAATTGACCTTCGTTGCATCACGGTTATCAAAAAATGGTGCTGGGAAATATTCAAATAAACTGTCAAGTGCTAGTGACTGATTATCAACTGTGATCCGGCTACTTTTACTTAGCTCCGCCCAGATGGTGGCACTGTGATCATCTTGGCAAACGAGGTCATAGAAACCGACAAGTTCAAAGCGAATTTGGTTAAAGTCCTTGATTAACTTGGGATTAAGAGGAACTTTATGCTCATATTTGTTACCAATAAGGTTATTTTTATCACCGATGGGTAATACCGTCATTAGGTTTTCATTTAAGAACACTTTTAAGTGAGACACCTTGCCAATCAAAGACGGTGAATGTGTATACGAAAAGTCTAGCGTTAACTGCTTACCTAACTTGTCTAATCGGTTTGTAAAATCAACACGGGCACTATTATTGATACCATCTAACTTGAATGTACTTAACCCTAGGCTTTCAAAGCTCATAGTCAGCGTTTCTACAGGTGCCTGCTCTGGATAGCCATCTTCAAAAATAGCTTTATTTGCAAGAGGCTCTGCACTGACGACCCACTGCGAAAAACTTAGTGCGTAAACAGTCAGCAATAATGTTGATATTGTTTTTATCATGATGATTTTAATGCTTTTATTGGTTTTTTAGGTAATAACGACGCTACAAAATTTAATATGTTTGATACAAATAGAATCAACGGTCTTAATTGATTTGGAGCATGAAATATTAAGTTTTTAAAGCCTCTTAGGCTGGTATAGAAAACATGTGAAAAACTGTATGACGGTTTGTCATGTTTGAAGTTGTCTTGCCAATCAAGCCACGCATCTGCACGTGAAAAAGTACATTGGATAAATGCTTTTTGCTTCTCTAAATCGAGCTCTTTAAGGGTTAACCCCATCAATGAATCACGGGTATTGCAGACATAGGTGTCAAACGAAAATTGTTTTAAACCACGACTCATTAATAGCTCGATTTTATCGTTTACTTGGCACAAATGATTGTGGCCTGTGTCAATACCAACCCCATTATTTGAGTAGTCGGTTACGCGAACTTTGATAGTGCGTCCATTTGCTAAGCGGATGGCAGCGGGGAAGTTGGCTTTGACTCTGTGTGAGCTACGCACTTGCTTTGCTTCAGCAGCAACAGCGACTGCGGCACCTAAAATGATAATATTGTAACTTGCCCATAACATGCTAATAAGTAAAACTCCGATATGAGAACTATCACCAAAGAGTAATCGCGATAGGCCATAAGCCATACCAATTACGTTGATAAGTAACAGTAATATATACGGTTTTGATATTATCCAATCGTAATGCTCTGACTTGTTCAAGCCGCCTTTTTCGGTGACATTGAACTTACCTTTATTTGGATTAATCAGGGCAACCGTTGTGGGTTTTAAAATGTACCAAGCAAGTACTGATTCATAAACCTCACCCCAGAAAGAGTATCGGTACTTTCCTTGGATACGAGAATTGGTCATTTTGACTTGCAATAATGTGGGAACAATATATAGAAATATGGCGATAAAGGGGGCATAGATAATTTGCGCATTAAAGTAAATTAATGCCAGTGGTGCAGTAAGAAAAACAATACGCGGTATGCCCGATAAAAAGTGCAGCATGGCATTGAGGTAACATACGCGTTGCGCAATACTCAAGCCTTTGCCTAATAATGGGTTATCTAAACGGAATATTTGCGCCATGCCGCGTGCCCAGCGAATACGCTGACCTACGTGTGCAGATAAACTGTCGGTGGCAAGGCCAGCAGCTTGCGGAATATTAATGTACGTGGTTTTGTAGCCAGCGCGCTGCATTCTAAGAGCTGTATGGGCGTCTTCTGTGACGGTTTCTACGGCAAAACCCCCAATTTCTTCTAGGGCACTGCGCCTTAAAACAGCACACGAACCACAAAAGAAGGTCGCATCCCACATATCATTGCCATCTTGAATTAACCCATAGAACAGCATGTTTTCATTAGGGATTTTTCGATGATTTTTGAGGTTGCGTTCAAACGGATCGGCTGAGAAAAAGTGATGAGGTGTTTGCACCAAGCACACTTTACTATCATTGATGAACTGGCCCATTGTCATCTGTAAAAATGAGCGAGCAGGGATGTGGTCGCAGTCAAAAATAGCAATGTAGTCGCCATTGGTTACTTTCATCGCATGATTCATATTGCCAGCTTTGGCATGTTTGTTATCAGGACGAGTTAAATAGCCAACACCAATTTGCTTTGCGAATTCGGCAAACTCAGGGCGCTTACCATCATCTAAAATATAAATGTTAAGCTTATCTGCTGGCCAATCAATACTTTGAGCGGCAATTGTTGTTGGTTTAACGACATCAAGTGGCTCGTTATACGTTGGTATATAAATATCGACAGTCGGCCAACTAGACGTATCTTTACTCAATGCGATCGGTTTACGCTGTAATGGATTGATGGTTTGAAAAAAGCCTAAAATTAGCACTAACCAAGCGTAGGTTTCTGCCAGCAATAAGCCGATCCCTAATACAAGGGCAAGTGGATCGCCAAAGTTTAGTGTATCTGAATAGCGCCACCATAGGTAACGTGTTGATGTTGTGATTGCTAAAGTGACTAAGACAATCGTTGCCATTTGACCCTTTACTCGTCTTAAAGAATAAGCGACGACTAAAATTAAACTAATAAATATTGCTTGTGCTTCAATACTAAAAGGCACAGTGACAAACACTGCAACAGCGAAAAAGAGCAGGACTGCAAATAACACTTTTAGATAGCGGTGATGCCACAACTTTGAATCAAAAGGTTGTCGATAAGGTGCTGCTTTTACACGCTTTACACTAAATGACCATGTGCGTTTGCAAATTCTTACTAACAGCCGATCGATTAAATTTAAATAGCGAAAAAAAGCGCTAACCTTTTGCCAAGATAGTATGTTGCTTTTATCGTTTGATGTTTTGTTTGTTACTCTAAATAAGGCAAGGTAAAACGCCTGTAATAAAATACGGACACAATTGCTGGCAGTGAATACAGGCTGATTTATATGCGGAAAATAATATGTTAGCTTTTGTTTTATTTGGTATTTACGTTGCTTGTCTAACTTTATAAATACAGAAGTTAGTAATAAAAGAAACGGCAATGTGAATGCGCCAATCAGGCTCATTTTGTGTTGGTTATAGTAACCATGAAATTTATAAAAAACAAAGCGAACGAGCTTCTTAGTCAAAAGAAGCTTAATAATATTCTGGTGACTCGCTCAGGCCAACTGAGTGTTTTATTGTGGTTATTTGTCATAACTTGCACGGCTTACAAGCCAGCCTGCGAGTGTTTCAAAATCGTCATTGGCAACACTGTACGGAGCACAATTGATAGCAACATTGCGAAAAGCGGTGGCTTCTTTAATCACTTCGTCTTTATTAATAAATAGCGGTGCTAGCAGCGGCAATTCTGATTGCCATAATTGTAATAGGTCGGACTCAATTTCTGAGGCTGAATGGTATTTGTTGATTAAAAAATAGTGCTGCCAAGTTGAAGTAGCCGTTTTTAGAGACTGTAATCGCTTATATGCCAAACTATGACAAATGGCATCACAGTTGACGATTTCAAGTACTATATCATTGCTATTTAGTGGATAGCGAAGCACATCGATATGCGCAGGACAATCGAATAACATCCATGTATTTTCATCACAATCAAGTTGCAATGAGTGTTTGATGATACTTGAAAAATCAAGCCCCATATTGGTTTGATTACCATAGGGTAAAAAAATGACGCCATCATTATCTTGGTGAAACTGCTCACAAGCAGAAGCAAAATCAGCGTAGTCAGTCCATCCTAAGCGGTGCTCCCAAGCTAGTCCGAAATGAAGCCCTAGATCTCCTTTTTGGTCTAAGTCTATGACAAATACAGACTCATTTGATTTTCTTAACGCGCAGGCAAGGTTTGCAACCACTGAGGTTGTGCCTGTGCCTCCTTTAATTCCTTTTAAGAAAACTCTTTTCATGATGACTCTTTAATTACTTTATTATTCTTGTGTATTGGGCATCTGCTATTGCGTTTGAAATATCGCTAATAAGAGGATACTTCTCTATTGTTTTACGATTTTTTTCGACATCTGTAATTTCGACATACTCTTGCTGCCTGCCACCAAACTTTTGCAATAAGTTGTCTATGTCGTATTGAGTTAATGTATTCGATTTAGTTACTGCAAAGTTATTCATTTAAAACTCATAGAAAAATATTTGTTTAAAAAATATCAACAAGCGATGGACATAGCCTGCATTATATATAGAATATCGCTTAAAACTAGTACTAAAGTATTTTTTTAAAGGAAATATTTGTGTCATATTTAGACATAACAGGGTTAAAGGCTGCGTATTCTGAGTTAAGGCGAGGGGCAAGCTATGCGTTTCTTTCACCTTTAAATAGCCAGCTTTTGGAGTTAGTTGGGCATATGTTGTCTAACAATAAAGAACCTGTATTTGTCTTGTCTGAACAAATTGATTTGTTTTTTGATAGCCAAGGCTCGGATGTTTTGTTTAATTTATTTGAGCAAGGGTTACTCTATCCGTTTCATTTACAGCATAGTAATAACGTATCAAAAAGCGCCTCTTTTTCACGAGGCATCATCCGAGAATTAAAGCACTACAAACAGCTACAAAATAGCAGTGTCTTTGTGCATTTAGACTCTGCTGTTATCGCATCACTAAGCGATGAGCAATTAATTGAGAAGCTTACCCTCTACCAAGCACTCACTAAAACTAAGGATGTGACTTTAGTCTTTTTAATTTCAGGTGCGCAGCTTGGTGAAGCGAGACAGCGATTACACGCTATGAATCGCTTTTTTGATGGTTTAGTTCATATGACAAAAGAAGCGTCAATTCGCTCGCTTGAGTATGATTTTTGGGCGCATAGAGAGGGTGTAATTGCTGGGCGTACAATTAATCTGCAATTATTTAATGGCCAATTAGCACTAATAGATTCAGACGTTAATCGTACTGTAGAGAGCGATGTATTATTACAACAAGATTTAGACGAAGATGAGGTATGGCTGACTAGGAATGCAGTTCCTGAAGGTACCAAGCTCCCGGCTTCATTTAAAACGATAGATGATAATGATACTTTGTTTTCAATCAGTCTAACTAAGAAGGCGGCAACCATAGTTTTTGCTGTTTCACGCCATACAGACTTATTAGCGTTAGCTAAAGATTGTTTTTCACTTCGTAAAAAGTGTGGTCGAAAATTAAAGTTGGTAATACAAAATGTAGATGGTGTCATTCGTCACCAAGATGAGTGCCTATTTTTAACGCTCGGTGTAAATCTTATTTTATATAGTTTTTCAGAGCCATCACGTTTGTTATCTCAAATTCAATCAATTCAAGGGTTTCAATTTTCTAGAGCGCTTCCTCACTCATTGGATGATGTGCTTAAAGAAAGCGAAAATGTATTATCAAAAGGTTATTTGCCAATCACGAAATTTTCTGAGCAAGTATTAAAGCACAGTGATTCAGCAGCTAATTTAGGTGTCAGTGGGGTGTTTGTAAAACTTCAATTGTTACCAAGAATAGATGCTATTCATCCGTTGCATTTATTTCACGTAAAACGAGAGGGGGACATTCTTAGTTATGCCGATGGGTATATCTATTTGTACCTTCATGCTTGTCGTGAACATGATGTAGAGAATGCGATTAAACATTTGTTTAAGTTGCAAATAAGTGATTTCTTTTCATCAAAAAATATCATTGCAGATCATTTTTATATTCAACAGGCGTGTCGACGTATTCACCAACGCTATGCTGACAGCGATGTACCTGATTACACTAAAGAATTGCAAAATAATGTGCGAAATATATTAGATGCAAAGCCGGCAGGTATCGCAAACTTGGATAAAGAGAAGCCTGAATTTAGAGAGCTTAGCCGGCCAATTTCAGAACAGGTTAAAGTGACCTTAAAAAGCGAAGTATTATGAGCTTAAATCAATTTTTCATCACCTTTGCTGTTGCATTGGTGTTAGGGCTCTTTGTTAGTAAAGCAGGTAAGTTACTGTTTAAAAGAGCTTTATTTTTATATCGCACATTGACATTTAGGCATGTGATATTGACCCCCTATACCCCTAAAAAGCAAAAGAAGGATAACAAGTGAGGTTGTCAGGTTTAGGTATTTGGAATTTATATTTTTTAATTAAGTTTGTATTGTTTAGCCAAGGAGCTATTTCCTTTGATCTATTTGCAAATTTAGCGTTCTTTTGTTTTCTGGTTATTTCATTTGATAAGGTTTGGTTAACACGGCTTAAACAGGCTATCAGTGTGGTCATTGGCATTGTCTTGATGTATCAGGATTCTTGGCTGCCGCCTATTTCGCGTTTAACAAAGCAAGCAGATAATTTACAAGATTTCAGTATTAGCTATTTTTTTGAAATAGCCTTTCGCTTGATCAATTTAGATTTTGTCTTCGCTTTATTTATTGCAATTGTTTTTTATTTTCTAACTGTTAAATGGTTACGATATACCAGTTTGTCAGTTGTTGGTTTTATCTATGTATACTGGCTTGGCTCAACACCTTTAAATGATAGCTCCTCACCGGTTTTAGTGGCTACTAATGAAAAAGCTCAAACGCCTGTCACTGTGACGCACAGTGCTCAGCAGAGAACACCAGATCAACAGCTAGGTGACTTTTATCAACAGCAATCGCAGCTTATTAGTCAGTTTCCGAAAGCCTTTAATGGTGAACCATTTGATGTTGTTGTGCTTAACATATGTTCATTGGCAACGGCAGATCTCAATGCAATTGGTGTAAAGCCTAGTTCACTTTTTGCTAATTTTGACATTTTATTTAGTCAATTTAATTCTGCGACCTCGTATAGTGGTCCGGCAGCTATTCGCTTGCTGCGAGCAAGTTGTGGACAAACAAGCCAAGCTGACTTATTTAAACCTGCCAGACAAGAGTGCTTACTATTTAATAATTTGGCAGAGTTAGGATTTAACACAAATGTGGCTATGAATCATGATGGACATTTTGATGATTTTATTGGCTTGATCAGACAGTATGGTGGTGTTTCGGTACCTAAACTTGATTTTAGTAATCTAAAGCCTGCTCAATATGGTTTTGATGGTGAGCCTATATACTCTGATGCTGATATTTTATCTAATTGGTCGAAAAAACATCAGAATAGTCAGCAGCCTCAAGCACTTTACTACAATACCATTAGTCTCCATGATGGCAATCAAGTTGCTGGCCGTGAGAGGATGAATAGTTTGGCAAGTTATCCGCTTAGACAGCAACGTTTATTCGATGACATTGATACTTTTATTAGCCAATTAGAAAGTTCAGGGCGAAATGTATTGTTAGTGGTAGTGCCAGAGCATGGCGCTGCTTTAGAAGGTGACAAGCTTCAGTTTGCAGGCTTACGAGAAATTCCGAGTCCTTCTATTGTTTCTGTGCCAGCAGCTGTGAAGTTTATTGGCCCTAAAATACAGCATGCTCAGTTAACCGAAGTAAATGAAACGATGAGCTATTTTTCGTTATCTGAGCTTATTAATAATGCCTTTGAACTTGATATATTCGCCGCTAAAGTGCCTGTTAAGCGTGTATTAGATAATCTGCCTACCTCTGCGAAAGTAGCAGAAAATCAAGACACAGTAATGATGTATTTTAAAAATGAACCCTATATTCAACTTGATGGTGGAGAGTGGACAAAATATCCTGGTAAATAGACAGTTTACTTAAATTTGTCCAAAATTCTTTACAATAGACTACCCAGTTGATGGGACTTAGCGTATTATTCTCATACTATAGGTTCCCGTTTTTTGAGGATGTAATGCGTTTAGATATCCACTGTGCTGACCGAATAGGTATCGCACAAGAGATTCTCAATATCTTGGTGAGTTACCAGGTCGATTTAAAAGGCATCGAAGTAGATTCGGTAAATTGTCGTATGTACGTCAGTTTCCCACCTATTGAGTTTGAACAATTCCAAAAAATTATGCCATCAATCCGCCTGATTGATGGTGTAAAAGATGTCCGTACCACTGCATTTTTACCTTCTGAGCGAGAGCATAATGAATTAAATACATTACTGCGTGCATTACCTGATGGTGTTATTTCTATTGATGCAAAAGGGTGGGTGCGCTTGTGTAATGATGCTGCTTGTCGCGACCTGCAATTATCTGAAAGTGAGGTTATAGGCGCCAACATCAATAACTTGCTGAAAGGGTTTAATTTTACTCGTTGGCTTGAAGGGAAAGAGGTTCTTGGTCAAACCACACGGGTAGAAGTGGCAGGTGAAGACTTTATTGCAGATATTTTGCCTATTTCTGTACCACAAGGCGCTGAAGGGGATGTATTAGCTGGCGCGGTGATTAATATTAAGTCGCAAAGTCGACTAGGTCAGCAAGTGAGTGCGTTTCGTCGTTACGGCCAAGAAAGCTTTGCTACCATACATAATTTTAGTACAGCAATGCGCCGTGTTGTTCGCGAGGCGCGTAAAATGGCGCAGTTAGAGGCTCCGATCCTGATAACAGGTGAAACCGGTACTGGTAAAGAGCTCTTAGCTCGTGCCTGTCATTACGCGTCAAATCGTTCTGTAAAACCGTTTATTGCATTATCGTGTGCTTCACTGCCGGATGATGTCGCAGAGTCTGAATTATTTGGTTATGCGGGCTACGAAGAAAACGCAGCACCAAAACGCGGCGTTTTAGAGCAAGCTGATGGTGGTACGGTATTTTTAGATGAAGTTGGCGAAATGTCGACTCAGCTGCAAACTAAGCTACTACGTTTTTTACAAGACGGTACCTTCCGTAAAGTTGGCGATGAAAACGAAGTAAAAGTAAATGTGCGTATCGTTGCTGCAACACAAAAAGATTTACCTGCTATGGTTCAAGAGGGCACTTTTAGAGAAGATCTATATTATCGTATCAATGTACTAACTCTAGAAATTGCACCACTACGCGATAGAAAAGCTGATATTGGCCCGTTAGCAGAGCATTTTATTCAAAAGTATGCCCAGCAAAATGGTCATTCAGTACCTGTATTATCTGAAGATTGCTTACGTTTTTTGCAGGATTATCCTTGGCCTGGAAACGTCCGCCAATTAGAAAATGCGATTTACCGTGCTGTGTCCTTGTTAGATGATAATGAATTACGTATTGAGCACCTGCAGTTACCAACTTTTACCCATGATTTAGGTTATCTTGAGTCTGACTTTGAAGGAACCTTAGACCAAGCGGTAAAACGTTTTGAAGCAACGCTATTGCGTAAGTTATACCCTGCATACCCAAGTTCTCGTCAGCTCGCTAAACGTTTGGGGTTGAGTCATACCGCAGTGGCAAACAAACTTAGAGATTATGGGATTAACCGAAAGACTGTGAAGGTTTAATGGTAACAGCTTGCAATAATATTTAATTAAGCAAAAAAGGCTTAGGTGAAAACTAAGCCTTTTACTTTTCTATTGAATACTATTGTTTGGTACCCATATCTTTGGTGACACCATCAATGGCGATATTTTTTATACCATCGTGATCGAATTTGATCACGATACTAATATTATTGCGGGCAAAAAAGTAATCTCGGTTATCAAGGCTAATTACGTAATCACCTTTAACAGAATCACTGAACTTTCTCTTTTCAAGTTTTAAGGTGTGATCGGCAATATTCCAACTAAAGCCTTCAATGAAGCCATTATTGAATTCTTGAACCCACACTTGCTCTTCATCTTTACTAAGCGTGATGGCTACAGAGTAAGATTCTGGTAGTGACATGTCATAACTTTTATCGCCAATGGTGAACTTCTCAGCTTCTTGTTGCCACGCAAAACCAAACTTAAATGCCTTTTCGACACCCGTTGGATAGCGTAAAGAGCCCTCACCAGGAAAGTTAAAGTCAGCAAATGCTGAGCTGGTGAAAAAGCTTGCACTAAATAGAGTTACCAAACTAAATAATTTCATTAGGTTATTCTTTTTTTATACTAATATATGCACAGATTAGAGCAGATTATTCGCCTTAGCAATATGCTGTGATACACTTTGTGCATTATCAACTGGTTAGACCTTTACTGTGAACCTCTATTTTCGACTAATACTGCTGTTTTTTAAAATTAAACGTAATCGTGATTATCAACAATTATTAGACACGATTGATATTGAATTCAAAGCGTTACCAACCGATTGCGATATTAATTTCCATCTGACTAATTCTCGTTATTTAGCGATGATGGATCTTGCTCGTACCTGGATGACTGAGCGAGTAGGCTTACTAAAACATATTATGAAACGCCGTTGGTTCCCAATCGTTAATGCGACTGCAATTACCTATATTCGTGATATCAAACCTCTTCAAAAATACACAGTGAGTACGCGTTTAGTTGGCTGGGATCATAAATACTTTTATATTGAGCAAAAGTTTCACTCTGAGCGTGGTCTACATGCGATTGCTTATGTGCGTGGTGTATTTAAACGTAAGAATGGCGTTGTGAGCGTTGAGGAAATGCTTGAAGTCGCTGGCTTTAAAGGTGTAACACCTATTTTGCCAACAGAAGTGATGCATTGGAAAGAAATGTTAGAGCAAAAGAAACTAACAAATAAATGATACCAATTTAGTGATTAATAAAAAAATGCCAGCTTAGCTGGCATTTTATGGCTTTAAACTCAGTTTACTTCATGCAAACTGCTTCACTAACAAATGTTAAATCGCTTACATGTGACGGGCCTTCCATCACGAATGTCGCTTCTGCTGTGTTTTGATCTAAGGTATAGATTTTCGCATTCTCACCGTTTTCTCTACCTGAAATATAAATTGTACCATCATCAGCAATTGCAAGGCCTGATGCCCAATTAACACCGTGCTCACCGACTTGGGTTAATTCAAAACTACCCATATCTAAAGTATAAAGTGCTTTACCTGTTAAAACGTATAGCACGTTGAAGTCACTTGAGTATGCAATGTCGCCATCAGAGAAAGTATCCCCCTCATACGAAAGCTTCCCTAATACTGTTTTCGCACCTGTTGCTAGGTCAAAATCGTACATGTATGTTTTGCTTGTAGCACGTAAAGATAGGCCATCCGGGGTTACCGTTGAGCGATAAATCGGGAATGATGTTACATCTGCAACTTCAGCTTGTGTGTCAGTGGCTAAATCTAGGCTGTAGATTTTTGATGCTTTACTGCTGCTATCAAGCTGCTCCATGAAGTAAAGCATACCATCTTTGCTAGCGATATTTGATGCCGTATTGTTAAGGCCAGCAATAATCGACACAGCGCTTGACTCTGGATTAAAGTGATAAACGTAGCCCTCTGTTTCTGAGCCAAAGTTGTTGATGCCGTATAAACCCGTAGTAACTGCACAAGGTTCAGCAACTTCTGTCACAACAACGTTATCAATAAAACCACCGAGCCCTGCATGACTACCTGTACCTGCTAATTCGATAAGAGAACTTACATCCGTGCCTTCAACAGTGTAACTATACTTAGTCCAACCACGCTGAGTCGTGTTTAATGCTTCTAGTAATTCACCATTCCAAAACACCTCAACATTATTAACATCTTCAGCATTATCTACTCGACCAGAGTAGTAAAAGCTAAATTCATATTGTTTACCAGCTTCTGTAGGTATCTCTTGAAAAGCGCTATAAGCACCATTTGAATTTAACTCTAAGTACTGCTCACCATCTTGAGCATCAATCTTATTTAAAGAAGACGATTGTAATTCAAGCCAAAGATTTTCATTGGCGCTCCAGTCAGTTAAGTTTTCAAAAAATTGATAACGGCCATCAGCAGAGGCTACTCTGTCTACTTCGAAAGAGCCATTTTGAACTAAGTTTGTTGTTGGGTTTGTAACTTCTATAACAGATATATTATCTACTAATCCACCATAGCCGTTTGCTGCACCGGCACCGGCAATTGCGATTTCAGATTTTGTTCCTGTAGCTTCGATAGTATAGGTGTATTTTTTCCAACCTTTTTGACTACTATTTAAAGCTTCTAATAATCTACCATTCCAATATACCTCTATATTATTTGTACCTTGTGCACCGTTAACACGTGCAGAATAATAGAGGCTAAATTCATATGTTTTACCAGGAGTTGTTGTTATTTTTTGCGAGATACGATAATTTTTTGTTGAGTTAAGTTCTAAATACTGATCACCATCTTGTGCTGTCATTTCCTTTAAAAGGTTGGTTTGAACTTCAAAATATACACTTTCACTGCTGCTCCAATTTGAAAGTTCATTATAAAGCTGCCAAGTACCAGATCTTTCACTTATTTCATCAGCTTCAAATGAACCATTCTCAACTAAATTAGTATTTGAAACAGCAAAAGTTGATGCGATAGCTAAAGGTAATATTGCTAGTTTTGATATTTTTTTAATCATGATTAACCCATTTATATTTTGTTTTATTTATATGAATTAATTTTATTTTAATTAAAGTGGTTTTCAATTGTTGTTTGTGTTTTCTTGCTTTTGTTAGGTTTGTAATTTTGTATGTTATTGAAAATTATAAATTAAGGTGCTTCTAGGAATTTTCATATTATTTTTTGGCTTTGTTTTGTACTTTACTATTGTTTTTATTTTAAATTTTAGTTTGTTTTTATTATTTTGATAGTCGTTATTAGGGTTTTCTTTAATGCTATTTAAAAGCTTGTTTTTTCTTTTTAGTTTCGCGAGATAAAAAAATGCCAGCACAAGCTGGCATTTTATGGCTTTATATCAATTTACTCGAATGAGCAAATTGCTTCACTAACATAAGTTAAATCATTAACATGTGCAGGACCATCCATTACGAATGTCGCTGCAGCAGTATTTTGATCTAGAGTATAAATTTTTGCGTTTTCTTTGCTTTCACGGCCAGATACATAGATGGTACCGTCATCCGCAATCGCAATACCAGATGCCCAGTGAATACCATGCTCACCGACTAATGTTAACTCAAAGCTGCCTTCATCAAGGGTGTATAAAGCTTTACCAGTTAGTACGTAAAGCACATTATTGTCACTTGAGTAGGCAATGTCACCATCAGTGAATGTATCACCCGAGTATGTTAACTTTCCAACGATGTCCTTCTCACCGGTCACTAGGTTAAAATCATACATGTAGGTTTTACTTGTAGCCCGTAAAGTCTCGCCACCTGCTTTCACTACAGAACGGTAAATAGGGTATGAAGTAGTATCAGCAACTTCTCCTTGCACACCACTTAATAGATCATAGCTATGAATCTTTGAAGCTTTCGTTGTGCTATCTAACTGTTCTACGAAGTAGAGCATACCGCCATAACTTGCAATATTTGATGCAGTGTTAGACACGCCTGAAACAATGGTTACAGCATTTGACTCTGGGTTGAAGTGGTAGATGTAGCCTTCGGTTTCTGAACCAAAATTATTAATACCATATAAGCCTGTTGTGACAGGGCAAGGCTCAGGAACTTCAGTTAAAGAGATATTATCAATATATGCACCATATGAATCAGAGGTTCCCGCACCAGAGAACATTATTTCAGATGTACCGCCAGTTGCTTCAACAGTGAAGTTATATTTTGTCCAACCTCGAGTAGTACTGTTTACTAAAGCTATAGAGGTACCATTCCAAAAAACTTCTGCTTTATTTGTTGTTTCATTTCCTTCTGAACGAGCAGAATAGTAAAAGGTTAACTCATACTTTTTACCTGCTTGTGTCAATACATTTTGTGAGATGCTGTAATTTTCTGTTGAATCAAGCTCTAGGCGTTGCTCACCATCCTGTGCTAGTAAGCTCGTTTGTTTGTTTGTTTGTATTTCAAATTTAGCATTACTGCTTCTAGTCCAGCCTGGAATTTGATCAAATAACTGCCATTCGCCGTTATGATCGGTTACAGGATCAGTATTTTCGAAAGAACCATTTTCTACCAAATTTGTACTAGACATTGCAATGCCAGATGCGATAGCTAAAGGTAAAACTGCTAGTTTGGTTACAAATTTTTTCATGACATTCTCCGTTATGTATTAATATTAAAATTCTAATATTATTCGGCTCTTTTTCAAATGTATATTAGCCTGTTTATATTAAGTGTTGTCTAATTTAAATGTTAACCTTTTGACTTTTATTGTGTTGTTTTTATCTAGGGAGTTTCTTATTTTAAAGTTTATTTTTTTGATTTATTTTTGGGTAGGTTTTTTGTATTTGTTTTTTTATTTTTTCTAGTTAAAAAGTTATTGCTTTTTTCGAGGTGTTTTTTCTGAAGATCTTATTTATTGTGTGTTTTATTCTTTAGATTTTTTATGCGTAATTTTAAATCAATTCTGAGGAGAGGTTTTTATATAAAAATGATGGGATGTTGAAATAATGCCAGTATTAAACTGGCATTAAAATATCAAATGTATTTATTCAACTGAGCAAACTGATTCACTAATGTAAGTTAGGTCATTCAGATGTGCAGGACCGCGTAATACAAAAGTTGCTTCAGCAGTATTTTGATCTAGCGTATAAAGTTTCGCGCTTTGACCACTCTTTCTGCCAGTAACGTAAATAGTACCATCATCGGCAACTGCTAGGCCTGATGCCCAATTTACACCATGCTCACCAACTAAAGTTAGTTCTAACGTGCTTTCATCTACAGTGTAAAGTGCTTTATCAGTTAATAGGTAAAGTACGTTATTATCATATGAATAAGCGATATCACCGCCGGTGAACTCTTCACCTTCGAAGCTAAATTTACCTAATACTTTTTTCGCCCCAGTTTCAAGGTTGAAGTCGTACATGTAAGTTTTGCTTGTTGCACGCAAGTTAAGTCCATCAGGAGAAACTGTCGAACGGGTAATAGTGTACGAGTTAGTATCTGCTAGTTCGCTTTGTGTATTTGTTTCTAAATCAAGACTATAGATTTTTGAATCTCTAGTTTCGCTATCTAACTGCTCCATAAAGTAGAGCTTTCCGTCTTTACCAGCGATATTTGCAGCAGTGTTAGTAACACCAGCAATTGGTGAAACTGCAGATGTTTCTGGATCTAAGTGATAAATGTAGCCTTCAGTATCAGAACCAAATTTATTAATCGCGTATAAGCCAGATTTAACTGAGCAATATTCTGCAACTTCAGCGACAGATACATTGTCTATAAAGCCACCGGTACTACCACCTGTTCCAATACCTTTGAGGGTGATTTCTGAACTGGCTTCACTCGCTTCTACAGTAAAGCTGTATTTTGTCCAGCCTTTAAATTTAGCATTAACAACGCCTAAAGATTCACCATTCCAAAATACTTCAACTTTACTAGCTGTGTCATCGCCAGAAGCACGTGCTGAGTAATAGAAGCTAAATTCATACATTTTACCAGCTTCTGTTGATACAACTTGAGACACGCTATATTGTTGCGTAGAGCCAAGTTCTAGGTATTGTTGGCCATCTTTTGCTTTAAGAATACCCAAACTATTTGTTTGTACTTCAAAAGGGGCATTAGCGCTGCGTGTCCAACCTGTAATTTCATTGAATAATTGCCATTGACCACTAACAACTTCTGCTTCAAATGATCCATTTTCAACAAGATTTGTGTTTGCTACAGCAAACGCTGAGGCAACCGCTAGTGGCAATACAGCTAACTTACAAACTAAATTCTTCATAAAATATCCTTTCTTTGATTAGATAAAGTGTTTTTATCTTCTTTATTTTCATCCTTTATATGAATATTTTCAATTTAGGTACAGGTTTTATTTGTGGGTTTTACAGGGTTTTCTAATCTAAGTTTATGATAGTTTTATATTTCTTAATTTAATAGGAAAATTCTGATTTTTAATGTGCGTTTTGCTCTTGTTTAAATTTTAAATAATTAAGTTTTATATTGTTTTAATATAATCGACATAAAGTTAGTCTTATTTCGATTTCTTAGTAAACCACCCTGAGCTTTGGTTTCGATTCATCTCACTAAGTAATTTTATCGCTTTTTCTAATGTTATGCGTTTTTCAGCAATATCATCATAAATTTGAATGGCTCGCTTTTTACGCTTAACAGCAGCACCTGCATCTAAAAATGATTCGATCATTTGATTTAAATAACGAAGTGCACGAGGTTGCGAATTCTCTTCGTTTACTGACGTATTATCGCTAGAAATTTTCTCTTGAAGAGCAGTTATTTCAGCTTGGCAAAACTCATTTTGTGCAAGCTGGCTTTTCTTAAGAGTAACTAAGTTTTGCTTTAAATAATCTATTTCTAATAAATTAAATGATACAATCATATTTAAGTTTGTTAATGCCGTTCTAAATTCTTTTGCAGAGCAATGTTTGCTCAGCATTTTTGTTATAGTTTGAGATACCTTTTGCCACTGTTGCCAAGCGTATACGTAATTTAATCCCGCTCCCTTAATATTTTGCATGCCCACAATCACTTGATGGGTATTCGGTAAAGCTAGGTTTGCAATAGCTTTGGTTATCTCATCTGCGGATATGTTGCTGTCGTCAAGTAGAGTAACTTTTGACTTTGTGATTAAAATTAATCGCTCTTTTATCTCATCCCTGTACTTTTGCATATCACCCTTTAAAGAATCTAAAGCTATACGCTGATAGTAGTGGCGCAGGGTATAGAGAATAGTCGCGATTTCTTGAGATGAAATGTCTCCGGTGATTTCTTTTATACAAGACTTATTGACACTTCCTTCGCTTAGGGTGAGAAGGTTTTCTGCTATCATGCTGCCATAAGCACTACTTAGCCTCGCCTTTACTTGTGAGCCTGTGAGTAGGTTAAATTGCTCTAGTAGTGTCTCTAAGTTTTCAATATCATTAATTTCAATTAACTTATCTACTCTCTCTGTGAGCGCATCTAAAAAATAGCTATAAAATCCATCTACATTGCTACCAATCACTACGATTCGGTCAAAGCGGAGATCATTGCTTAATATTGAGGCAAATACCTTTGAACGTGCAACACGATCATTACGGTTGTTAATTAGTGCGATGACCTGACTTTTAGGATCGTCGTTTAATTGATATATATTGAGACGTTGCCAATTTTCTAATGTTGCTAATCGCTCGTTTGCGGACATGCTATTTACGAATGATTGGCTTATTGTTGCAATTGGTGCTTTGGCAAAATGTTGTAATACACCTATATCTGGAACAATTCGTGCTGATGTTTCTTTAAATACATAGTCTTTATTTAAGCCTATATGCTCAGCCATTTTACAAACCAGTGCGATGTTGGCAGGGTGCTCTTGGTATGGATAAAGAGAGCGTATGTCCTCTGTTATTTGTAAGCTATCAGCCCAATGTACTTGAATTAAATTTGAGTTCTTTTGTTTCGCATTTAAGTCAAGAATTGGAGCCATATTTTGTTCGCTGGTGAATACTAGGCTATTTTCACCAATAAAATGACTTGTTTCATTTGCGACATCTATTCCTGTTGGCCCTAAAATATCCTCATGGTCTGGATAAACATTGGTAATCGTAGAGAAATTATCATTCATCCAGTTTCTTAAAATTTTCACGTAACGTGGGGTTAACCCCATACATTCCCAAAGAAATACATCAGCTTTCACGTTTGTTGCAAAATGAAGTACATCACTTTGTTCCCAAATACTCGCTTTATCAAAAGGTCTGAACAATGGAATTTCGAACTGCTCTCCACTTGCTCTTGCATAAATAAGTGTAGCTTCACAACCTGTTGTTTTACTTATTACTTTTAACGTTAAACTACTAAATAATGCAGCTTTTAAGCGTTCAGTTCCTGATTTACCCCGGGTGCCCCAGCCACCGATTGAAACGGGGATCTTTGCTCTATCCGATTTTATTTGTTTACTTATCCTAATATGGCGCGCCCAAAAGTATGTAGAAAAAGCCAAAACAAAAAAGATTAATTGGCCAATACTATTTTGATAAAGTGAATAGGCATACTCTTTAAAACTTGCCCACATATTGAATAAAAAAGGCGTTATAGATAGTTTCTTATATAAGTTGGCAATACTTGATTCCACTGGAAACTCTGCATCAAGAACAGACCCATATTGCTGAAATTCAAGTACAAAACCTTTACTTCTTATGAGATCTAAGAAATCTCGCTGTTCAACCTCTGAACCATTTCGTAGATCATCTAATTTTTCAAAGTTGAATGAAATCCAACTATACGCATACATACGTTTGAGTATGTTAGAGGGTGGCGTGATAACTAAAATACCATCAGGTGTAAATGATTTTGCAGGTGTTTTTAAGTTATCCTGCGACAAAATACTTAATAAAAAATCAAGCATGGGTAAGTGTGGTCGAGCGCTGAACTGCTTATCATCGAAGCGAGGCTCGCCAGGCACTTCTGTTTTGCTGATCTCTGCAACAGTGCAGCTCGGGACGTGCATAAATGCACTTGGCTTTCTAGCTTGTGTATGATTAAAACTTTGGCGTTTTCCTGTGCTTGGGTTTCTAAATTCGTGCCAGAGCCGCCAAAAGCGGAAACCACGCTTATATCCCCTTGTTATTAGATAGCTTTTACTTTTTTCTTTTACGTTGAAGGCTTCATTATTTTGTGCTTGTTTGCTTAAAAGTCGGCCAAGTAAATCTTGCTCTATCTCCTTCGAGCTTAAATTTATATCTAAATGAGAGTTTAAATTAAATTCGATCTCAGCAACTTGTTGCTGATACATAAAGCTGACTAACTGCTCTCGAACACGGGTAATAACGCGTCTGACGGCAATAATTTGTTCATTCTCAAGTTGTTTATTTAATACATTAATAAATGACTTAAATAATATATCTGCTTGATTTTGCTCTTCACATTCAACTTGTAAATTAAACATGATCCGTGGCGTAAGCTCCAACAGCAATCGTTTTTCTGCAAAGCTTTGTACTTTTTTTAACTGTTGGCGCCATATATGAAACGATTGTAGCTCTTCGGTAAAACGAGGATCTGTTAATTGCTTGATGAGAGTCAGCCTTACAGCTTGTTGAGTTTCTTTTTGTAAGCGAACCATTAAAAGCTTGATAGCAAAAGGCCACGGTAATAGTGGACATTGTTCAATAACACTCTGTCTTACACGGGGATAGGCGTGTTTTGCAAGCAAGATTAGTAATTTATAATTAGCCTCATTTAATTTTGGTTGTTTACATATAATTTTTGAAAAAGATGTCAGTAGAAACAAATGTTGTCGTTCTACTTTAGCATTTGGCAAGACATCTAAATCAATTTGTGAACGCATAAAATAGCGGGTAAAAGTGGGTCTTAAATTGATCAGGATCTCTAAAATATCTACTTTAGCGGCATGAGGTGTTGATTGCTTCTCAAGAGAAAACAGTAGTAGCTCAACAAGATTGGAATCGAACTTAGTTTCGCCGACATATTCACTAATTAAATTAACTTGGTTGGCAAGAGCGCGAAAAATAGAGTTACGAATTGCTTCATTCTCAGTTTTTTCTAATAAACCTAAAAAGAAACTTTCTAAGTTAAGTGTTAACCATGATTTAGTTATTTCTCCCGAGTGAATGCGTAAATAACGATTAGTTAGATCACCTAGTTTACCTATTAAGAATTTCAATGATTGCTCAAGCTCAGAGACTTTATCTTGGTATCGGTTTACGATGGCTCCTTCATCAAACCAACGTTGAAATGCCTCTTGATCCTTTTGCAGTTGCAATTTGCTTGCGCCAAGCGCTGCTGCATAGTCTAAAATATGAAATTGTCTTTCCGCTTTTAACTCAGCATGATTTAAACGTTCAATAAAGCGTCTGTGATCGCTATCAAGCTTGGTCAATTGATTTTGTAAGGTATCTATTTTATGAGTTAAAAATGCAATGGCTTGCAGTAATAGCCAGTCATCTTCGTCATAATCTTCAGGCTGATCCTTGATTAGCTCCCATTGACTTAATTCATCTACGAGTTCGCGGTATTTTTGACGATATAAATCTAACCAGAAACTGGCAATATCTGCGAAAAGCAAATTTTCAAGGCGTTTTGTAAGTCCGTTACTACTCATAGTCACTGTGCTCTAGCAAATGATTTAACTGAAGTGTTGGGAATATAATTTCATCATGTGCAAAAGGGGCAAAACCTGTATGCTGATTATTACCTGATGAAAATTCGATACTTATATTGTGGTTATCCCATACCCAATCCTGTTGTAATCGAACCTTTAGCCAACCATGCGAGAAATCACCTAAATTAATTTGCGTTTGCCAAGCAAATTGTGTGATGTATTGCCAAGTGGCTGTAGCACGGTTTTCATCCTTAAAGCGGTAATAACTATCAATGCCGAGTTGGAAAATATGGTCATGATAATATTGGTTCCAGCTTGTGTTGAAGCGTAAATAATCTAGGC
Source organism: Pseudoalteromonas sp. PAR1 (assembly GCF_947311895.1). Lineage (NCBI taxonomy): Bacteria > Pseudomonadati > Pseudomonadota > Gammaproteobacteria > Alteromonadales > Pseudoalteromonadaceae > Pseudoalteromonas > Pseudoalteromonas sp. PAR1. The sequence goes on from NZ_CAMZMY010000003.1 coordinate 175,383, forward strand.
TTGTCCAATCATCATTTGAACTGGATGAAACACTAAAATTTAAATAATTGTCGACCCAAGGTTGATAGCGGTATTGATAAAACCCCTGCCAACCAGATGCATGGTTTTCACGATAAAAATTGAACACACTTGAATTAAGTAAGTCGTCACGGAGATAATCGTTTAAATCAGCGCTGCTATAGCGAATAAATGGTGACAGTTGCCATTGATGGCGATGTGTTGAGTCACGTTGCCATTTTTGCCCAACATAAAGGCTGCCATCAAGAGCATATTGACTGTCAAAGCCATCATGACCTGGTTGCCAGCGGCTTTGAAGTTGCGCACCCGCATACCAGGGGGTTGTATCATCTTGCCATGAATAATAGCCATTAAGCGCCATTATGTCTGTCTGGTTTTCACTAAATGAATAATAGCCTTCTAATTGATACCAATTGTTTTCGTCGTTAATACGTAAGCGAGCACCAACATCAATGTCTCGTCGCGTTGGGATATTTTCAGCGCTCTGAAATATTTCTTGTTGATCGTAAAGAATGAAAGCTTGCCAATTTAAATCATCACTTTGAAATGATGTTTGCTCACTTACTATTTTTTGCTGCTCAGGTGCTTGATAAGTGACTAAGTCTGGCAAAGGAATTTGCGCTTGAGTAAACTCTGAAATCTTATTGTTAAGATCACTCAGTTCCCATGTATAAAGGCGTACATGCTCAAGCTCAGCGGCTTTGACTTCAATTTTTCCTGCTGGGTGGAAAAATTGACGTTCGTTACGACTGTAGTTATTCATTTTCTCTAATTTAATCAAGCGATCTGCATTCAACGTTGCCACTAGTGGTGTGTTAGGGACTACAGAATAAAATAGCATGGTTGTGGGTAAATCTAACTTTCTCCAACGACCTGCAATATATTGTTGTGCTTCAACTTTTAGTTGCTGAGATAAATAGGGATTAAGCCAGTGAAGGGCAATAATGTTATTATCTAGCCCTTGTTTGTTAAATGTAAAAGGAATGCTCTGCTGCTCGGTAACTGACCATATTTTTAAATTGTTAGCGAGTTTTATAGATAAGTTTGCCACATTAGCTTGAGCCAGCTCTGCAGTAGAAAAACTAAATACGAAACGAATTTGTTCTCCCTCTGTTTGGGCTAAATCTATGTAAAGTGTGTGGAATGGTCGAATCAATAATCCTTCATTATTTTTTAAATGCGTTTTGAATTGGTTAAACCTATCAGCAAAGCTAGTTTGTGCAGAACTTTGGATATCGAAAAGGCGTGTACCAGCATAATCTACAAGGCTATCTAGAGGTTGCCAGTGACCAAAACTTTCTATTCTATTTTGTAAAAAGGTCAATGAAGCGGAGGCGGGTATTGTAGCGATCCGCTGTAATAGTTGCGTGTATTCATTATTGTTTAAACGCTTTTTAGATAATAAATATAGGCCATTAATTAACAGTTCACGTTGTGTTGCATCATAGGCATAAATTAGCGACATAATATCGCCTGTGATTACTTTGTTCGTAGCATCAGAATAATACTCAAATCGTGTAAATAACGAATCAGTGATATCTTTGACATCTAGAAAGGTCTTCTGATCTGCTGATAAATTAAGTGTTTCTCCAGCTTGCAGACTAACAATCATCGTTGAAGAAACAGAGGCTGCCTGTTGGCTTTCAACGACCAATGTGTTTGAAGGTATATCACTAAAGATTGGTATTAATTTATGCTGGTATTCACTATCAGCCATTAACCATGCGGTTTGATACTCGCCATTTTGCTTGGCTTCAGTCCGTGCACTTATGCTCAGGTGGACTGGTTCTAATGCTGTATATTGCCAAGGCATATGTTGAGAGAGTACGGTGTTTTGCAACTTCCCTTGTGAATTTATTAATGTTTCTTGCGCACCAGATAGTAATTCATACTGTTTATTTTCGGCTTTTATTGTAGAGCTCAAACTATGGTAGTTTAGAGCCGTATAACTTTGTTCGGCAATCTGAGATTCTTCTGCTTGATGTGCAAGCCAAAGCGCAAGTCGGTTTTTCTGTTGCTTAGTTGCAAGTTCGATCAGTATATTTCTGCACTCGCTTAATATATTTAGGTTACCAGCACATAGCGCAAACAGTTTAAGCTCTTGCTGTTCGGCTTGATAAGTTTCTAATAGCGATCTTAATGCAAACTGTTGCAATTCCTTTTGTTGCGTACTTTTATATAGTCCTTCTAAATAACTCGTAGCAAGATGAAACTGGTGTTGTTCACGTAAAATATCTATTTTAACTTGCCATGCTTGCTCTGCGACTGATGGATCGGGGTTTTGCGTTAATGGTTTTAAAAAGGCAAGTGCATCTAATGGTGCCGATTTAGCTAAATCCTTAGCGGTTAGCATAGATTGCTGCCAATTTAGTAACTTAACTTTTCTCCTTGCTGGCGCATAGGGTTGTATCATCGCAAGATAGTCACTATATAACTTTCTTAAGTGGTTAGTTACCAGTTGAGCTGTGATAGGGCTGTTCTGATCAAGAGCTCCAGGTTGTAAGTAGAGTACTTCGTTACTAGGAAAATCAGTGAGTGTTCGAGCATAAACTGCAAACTCAATAACGGGAACGTCGTCAGTAGTTTTTTGAATTGTCATGGTTTTGTGGTTTACAGGAACTGACACACTAATCGTTTGGTAATGTTGTGTTGCCTTGATATTTATTAACCAGCTCATGCCACCAGCTGTCAGTTTTAACTGACTATCTTCATCGCTTCGAGCTACAAATGTAAGCCAAGGGGTTGCACGTTTTTGACTCGATAAGTCATAACGAAGGGGGACTTGAGAAAGTGATGTAATATCCCTAACTTGCTTATTAATGCGAGGATAAAACTGATCATCAACTAATCGTTGTTCTTCAAGCTCAGTGATTAGAACACTTTTTGATGATGTAGAGGCATGCACTACGCTGCTGCCTTTTAGTAGAGTCTGAGTAGACATTAAAGAAAGCAAGTCATAATGGCGTTTTACAGCCAAAGGCTCATTATGCGTAAATACGTCATCACTAAAAACGTTGAGGGAATATTTATTGTAAACTGATTCCATCGCGTCATTAGCGGTTTTTAACCAGTAAGGTAGCAGCAACTTTTCCTTGGTTTTGTTAGCTGTTGTGTCATCGAATATAGCTCGATGGCTTTGTGTTATTTTTACGTAAGCATCTGTGTGGCTTCTTATCGTTAAATATTGCCCTGCATTAATGGCTAAATAGTCACTATTTACCAGACCTACTTGTTGATCTTGATATTCAAGAGCTTGGTTATTAATGATGTTTACTTTTGCTGTGAGTACTTCATCAACATAGGCATACACAGCACCGTGGCGCTCCAGTGATTGCATATTTTTTCTAACAGAAAGCTTAATTTTTTTAGCATCAGGGAAGTAAAGAGTAACTTCTTCGCCTTTATCGAATTTATAAAAACGTTCACTGCCTTGCCTTGAAGAGAGTAATATTGAAGGTTTGGCAAGTTTTAATGCGCGTTTAAAGCTATCAATTTTTGTTTGATAGTGGCCAACTAAAGCTGAAAACTCAGCCTGTTCATCCTGACGGTTTTGAATTGCCACAATACGGTTGTGGCCTAAGGCCGGAAGTTGGCAGCGGTTATTAGAACACAGTAAGTCTCGTTCCAGTTGTATCCGTTGCTGAATATATTGTGTGTTGCCTACACTCATAATGAACTTATCTAACAGTTCTGAGTTGATCTCCAACCAATGCCCTTCAGGTAGCCATAAATATTGGTGTTCAAAAGAATCAACTTGTATCTTTTGTGTCGTTGCCAGCACATCTAATTTAGGTGAAGTTTTTAACCAAATCGGCGGCTGAAGTACTGCATGCTCTTGCTGTTCAGCATGAGCAGGTTTGAAGGCTAGCAGCGTAAGTGTTATAAAAGCGATTATGAAATAAGGCATTGGCTAAACTGCTTTAAAAGTAAGTTATTGGTAATTAAGCGCTCTCGTAGTTCGCGACTTAACTCGATATGGAAAAAGTGACTATTCACAGGACCTAGCGAATTAAGAATGTTTTGTGTACCTCCTAGTTCATATACATCCTGCCCATAAACTAGGGCATTTACATCAAGTTTAGAATTCAGGCATTTAGAGATGTGTAAGCTGCGTTGCGATGCATGTAAATGGCCTTCGCTGATGATGATATCTGCTTTTCGTCCTTGCTCTGTAGTGCGCTTTTCCTTTGCAAATCCATGGATTTGATAAATTGAAAATGTTTCAACGATTTTACCGTATGCCAGAATGAAGGCATTACTACTGCTATTTTGGTATTGACTAAAGTCTATAATTTTACCTTGGAGGTCGCGGCTGCTTCTATGCTTAGTATTCGTCAATAAAACTTGGCACTCACTAAACAGAGCTTTAGCAATTAGTAATGTATGCTTGTCAAAATATCTATGCGGTGCATAAGAAATACAGGGTTTACCTTTTGGCTTAAAATGTATTTCGCCACCTGAAATTAAAGATTTCTTCGCATACAACACACCCTCACTAAAAGTAAAGTGCTTAGGGACTTCATCTTGGTTATTGAGCCAAGCATGCAAGGTAAATGTGAGTTGCTCAAAATCACTCTCAACACTTGTTAACGGAGTAAATAATAATGCAAAAACAATAATAAAGTTAAAGTTCATTATTCCACCACCTTACTTTTTGCTCCTGCATTGGGTACTCTTCAAGTATAGACAACCAAATTGTTTCTGAAGAACTTAAAGTCACATACTGCAGTGTCTCTATATCATTAGCTAGATTGAGTGTAACGCTCGGATAACTCGTTATTTGACTTTTTTAGGGTGGATCAAAAAAGACTTTAATAATTTAGAGTTGTGAAGTTGGAAACTTTGCTTCGCAATACTGTATTCACTTGTAAGCCCAAGCTTGTATTTTGCAGAATGCGAAATGTTTAAAGTTACAGGTTCATTGCTTTGGGCACGAAATACTTTAAAAACAATGCTAATTGGACGTTTCTTTTTATCATATGATAGCTTCGCTGGCTTATTTTTAACCAATTGATAAAGGCGCTGTTTTACCCATGGGCGATGACCATACCAATTTTGATAAATTACACTGGCTTCGTTAACTAACTGCTGTTGATCAGCAAATGAGATGTCATCAGTTTTAAGCTCTTTTGCACTGTTACTATTTAATCGAGAGATTAAGCGGTTATCATTTGAGCTTGCAGAGGGAATAGCCTGATTTTTATCATAGAGTCCAAAATTAAACTCCTCTGCAGGTTGCTGTTCCTCATAATAACGGTTCGGGCTTAACCCAAGAGCCACATTTGATAGTGGTAACAGATTGAAAAGCTCTTTAGATTGGTAATAAGTTGTGGTTTGCTCAACGTCTGGAGGCGGAGCAAATGTACGAATATTTACAAACAGATCGCGTTGCGATAAGTCATAGTGATTACGTGCTTTTTGTTCATACCATGCTGCAATATCATAAAAGCCATTAGTAGACTCAGTAAGAATTGGCTGGTGTGCAATTCGGCGTTGATAATGAAAACTCGCGAGTCTTGATTTCAATCGCACATACACATCGTTATTAGCCGTAATTTTTACATATTTTGTCTCTTTCCCAGTACGAAGGTAGTAGGGGGTCAGCATACCTACTGCTTGTCTTTGAGTGTTGTCTGCTATTAATCGATCAAAGCCAGAAATTTCACCTTTGATCGTAATAGAGTAACGATCTATTTGGATTTGGTTTTCATCGTATAGAGAAATATTTAATTGACTCGTTTCGAGAGCCCTGAGCTCAAGGTTCAAATGGCTTAATGGCACAACATCGAACTCTACGTGCTCTTGCGCATTAATCAGGTAACTACCAGCATAACTTGTTAAAATAGCGGTACCAGATTCAGTTCGCCATTGGGTTAGCAGCTCTTGCTCACTGCAAATTGTAATTAATCCCGGCTCAAGAGGCTGAGTTTGATATGTGTTTTCTTTATCTGTTAGCGTGTAATTTATAACTTTTGGTGCTTCAAACTGAAGTTTGTCATACCAGATTAATGACGGAGTCTCTTGGTCATTACTAACAGTGAAATTTAAACGATCACTCTTGTCTAATGTGATACTGGCGCATAAACCATGTTTGGTATAGTAAGCAGCAAGACTATGCTGTTGCTGACTAAAATCATAGGTTAGTACATTATACGGTAAGCTTTCATAAAGAATATCTGATTTAAAGTCGATTCCAGGAATACCTTGTGGCGCTATTTTTTGCCACCAAAACGCCATTGCATTCGTTATTTCAGTATTTGTTAAGGTATTTTCACCCATCGTGAGGTAATCAGTTGCACGTTTACGTCTATCGACGGGGCGTTTTAGCCAACTATTGAGTGGATCAACGTTTTGGTCAGGTGTTTTAGCATGCACTCGAACTACTACTCCTTGAATTGTCTTTTCTTCAGGAATAAGTGTAAGTGCTAAGCTTTTCGCTTGTGGGTAATGTTTAATGGGTAGGTAAAATGATTGCCCAGAAGCCACATTCAAAGACTGCTTATTTTCAATGATTTGCTTAATTTGTTGATCTTGACTGTTATTAACTAACTTTGAAGCGTGGTGATAAACTTTATCTACAATCACCTCTTTCTTGTCATTATAAAGAGTGTATTTGATGGCGTAATTTACCGGCTGTTCAAGAGTGACAGACTGATCAAATACGGCGTTTGATAAGATCCTAAGTGAATGTGTTCGCTGATTTGAAAATGTATAAGTCAGTGGTTTTGTGCTACTAAGCCACTGTACTTTTGAGCGAGTTTCTTTACTGGTTTGGGGGTTAACTGGCTCAGCAGAATCTAGCCAAATTAAAAAGCTATTCCAAGCAAATAAGGCTGTTAACAATACAATTATAAGAACTAAGATAGCGAAGAAGCGTTTAATTAGATACATCAAAGCCTCCCCCCATCATTTTGTTGAAAACATCCACATCGATCAATTGATTGCTCGCCGGATTATATATAGCGACTAGACTATTGTGCTGCTTGATCATCAGTGCGAATTTATCTAAATTTTCTAACTTTATGGTTTGTAATACGCACTCATTAAGCTCTGAACATATTGTTTTCAGTACAGCAATTTGCTTATCGGCGGTATATTGATTAATTTTTCTAAAGATAATTTGTTTATCGCTGTCAGGTAACGTTAACCAGTTAGAAGGAGATAAAGTGGCTAGGTTAATAGTGGTGACTGTTGGATAAGTAGAAATCGCAAGAAGGCGCATAAGCAAACTATCTTGATCCATTGAAAACTGTTCTTTAAAGTCTGAGGCTATCCATAAAGTAGCGAGCTCGCTGTTTGCATTAAACTGTTGATAGCCATATTGCGGTGAGCTACCAATCTCAAGACCCCGAGTGGCTTTTTGGCCCGTTACTACTTGGTAATTAACACCTAAAATGCTTAAGTCTTTGGTTAGTTTTTCCATTAAAGGGGCAGCAACGTCACTTACCTGAGTGTTTGAAAATGCAATTGCATTAGGGCGGATCCACGACGGAGCACTATGGCTGCGAATTTGGATATTTAAGCTCGGTTGTTGTGCTTTAAAACGCGAATAGCTTTGATGGACGATATTGAATAATGAATCGACGTTGTCTGCAGCAAGTACATTAGCCTTCGGGTGAGCATATGGGTGTGCTCCTGCAATTAATAAGTTAGCGGCATTTGAAGTCGTAAAAAGTTGGCTGGCAAAACTAAGAGTATTTCCTTCAAAAACAGGTCTTGGCACGCTTAAACTTATTGCTTCATGTTTGCTAAGCGTAAACGCATACAGGCCTTGGCCAAGATCCATTGCTTCATTATTTTGTAAGGGACTTAATAGTAAATATCGGCCACTATTATTCTGTACTAGTTGTAACTGATAGTTAAGTAACTCTGCAGTGCCATTTATCTGCTTCAGGTGATTTAAAATATCCTCGTTCAGTGAGGCATTGCCGATTTGCTGTATCAATCTATATAGTGGTGTTAGTACTTCAAATTCCCAAAGCGCAACTTGGCTGTGTGTCAGTGGTTGATAATTGAGACTGCCTTTACTACTTATATACGATGAGAAATCTTCGACAATTTTGACCATTTCTTCATTGATTATGTTGAGTTTTAAATTGCTATAACGGTAATTTTCACGGTATATATACGCCAATATGTTGGTGTAATTATCTCCATTAAGAAAGACTTCTAGCATAGACCCTTTAAAACTACTCGAAGGCAAGCTACTCGTTGTTGCCTTACCAAAATAAGTTGCTTCACTGCCGATAAACTCATGCATTTCGCGTTGGCTTATAGAGGCCGGAAGTCGATTAAAGATCCAATACTGGCTTTTAACTTCAGCAGGCGTGCTTTTTAGTAAAGCTGCGGTGTAGCGGTTAGATTCACGAACTTGCAATAATTCTTGCGCCTCTAATGCGTTAATAAATGCTTGGTAAAAAGGGCTTTGCTGGTTTTCCTTTGCTAATGTTATTTGAGGCGTTTTAGTTGCCCCAAACACTAAAGCTTTACTTTTTAGATGCTGAAAAATGAGGGCTGCTGAGTCGCTAGCAAGATTTTCAGTGATAGGATACGGAACTGTGATTATGAGTGGCGTTTGTGGCGTTTTGTTAATCACAAATAAACCGCGTTGCTGATTCTCAACAATATCTATTAGGTATACATAGTTTTCATCACTAACGAGTTTAAACCCGATAGAGTTAAATAAAGCGCTTAGATGACCTATTTTTTGCTTACTTTTAATCGCTTCATTTAACTGATAAACCGCATATTTGAAATCAGAGACTGCCTGACTGGCTTTGTAGCTACTTACGGTTACCTTATTAGAACGAGTAGTATATAAGTAGCTTTTGTATTGACTCACTTGCTGATTGAGCGTGATGACTTGCAACTGTTCTGCTTCAGGGTCAATATTTTGTTTTGTTAGTAAAGAAGGGATAAGCATTACTAAAAAGCCAACAATAATAGCAAGGCTTCCACCTACAACAGATGTTTGAAAAGTGGCTCTTAGCACAAGGCCTAACGCATTTTTTTGATAGATCTTTAGGGCAAGTAAGGTGGCCAGCATGTAACCAAATGCAAAAGTGTCGGTTACTTTTACCGTTGGAAAAAACCAAACGACGATATAGTTTAAAATAAGCTTAAAGATAAAGCCTATAGTAAAAAATAACATCAATAATCTAGCACCTTCGATATGTGCATGTTTTAGGCGAGTGAAATGAATGAGAGAGCCGCCAACGGCTAAGATAACAGCTGTTTCAATGAATGAGGTTAAAATCTTACTTGGTTGGGTAAGCTGCAAAGCTAATAGGGCTGGTAGCATGATACCATTGAACTCCCAACCATATTTTAAATTTGCTCTGGAAGCTAAAAAAGCGGTAATAACTAAAATAATATAGGCTTTTGGCGCTGCAATGATTGATGCGGCAACAGCTTCATACATAATACCTAAGTTAGCGATACTAAAATTGGTAAATGGCATGAGTACAAATCGTACTAAAATATAGGTAATGAACAACTGAATAAAAGTTACTTTCAGGCCGTACTTAAAGCCACCATTCCACATTACATTGGCAGTTAGTGCGATGATGATAAGACCCAAAGAATAAAGTTGTGATGCATAATCGAAAGTTATATCCCATTGGCTCAACTGATCTGCAATAATTGGCCAAAACAGGGTATCCATACAAACACGAACTAAAATACTAATTAGGATGATGGCAAAAAAACGGTCCCTGCCAAACATTTCACTGTAGCCAAAACGCTCCATCAAGTAATTTGCACTAAAGCGCATAACCCCAAACACAACAATTGCTTCTATAATAATCACCGCGGCAGAGGTGGGGCTTATTATCAAAAGTGGCACAATGTAACCTGGTACAACTAGGCCTGTGAGTGGAAAACCAAAGCGCAAATTCAGTAGGCATACTACAGCCGTGCCGACCCAAACAGTTGTTATTACTGATTGGCCCAGTCCACTACCTGCAGGAAAAAGCGCTAAAACGAAATCCATTAAAGTTTAGCCTCCGAAGTTATTTCGGGAGTATTTGCTATAAACTCAAATAAAATTCCAGATACTTGAAAAGGTGCACCTGATGCAGTTTGCGAGTTATCTGAATGAAGCGCTCTAATAATTAGAGTGTAATGATGTGCACCAAGTTTAGCTGGAAGCTCAACGGTCGCTTTATTAAGAGTAATGTAACGTAATTTACCCTTTGCAATCTCAATATCAAGCTCACAACTTTTACACAGCAAATCAAGCGCAGTGGTTTCAAAAATAGCTATTTGATGCTGCTTAGCAAAACGCTCTAAAGATGCATTGGTTTGAATAACTTGACCAAACAGATTAAAAAGCACAGTTGCTGGGCTTGTGTGGTTAAAAACCATCTCTAAGGTAGTAAGCTTTTGCTCCATTTCGTTCAGGGAGCTTTTTACCTTTTGGCTAATAGGCTCGTGCAGCTTAAAGGTGAGTAGCCTGTTTAATAAGGTACGGTTTTTAGCCTGTGTTGTTTTGAAAATATGGTAATGGAATAGTAGTTCAGCAACCTGAGCTGCAAATTTATTAACGTTTTGCTCAAAGGCTTGCTGGTTAAAGTTGTGATTAGGAATAATTGATAAAGCCCAAAACCCACGGACATCACCGGCGTATACCAGTGGTGCGATAAACTCGATTTCACCGTCAATGATTTGCTTAAAAAATGGACGGTTGATCTTTACGATACCCAATGACTTTAACGCATTACTATAAGGCGTTCGCTGATAGTCACGTCTCATTTCTTGAATATCATCAAGTTGGCAGTTGATAGCCCGAATTTCAACGACGCGATGGTCGTCTTCTTTTCGAGCTAAAAAAATTGATTTTTCTAGATCTAACTGTTGGCTAATTAATTGTATTATGGGATCCCATGGAGAAGGGTGCTCTATAAAGCTTTGCGGAATATAACGGCCCATCATCATTTGCTGAATGTTATTTACATCAGTTGTAAGCTCTTTATCTTCAGAAATCTTCCTCGCCACCACAACCCAAAATAAAGTGACAAAGGTCAGAATGATGTATTGGCCGATAGGGATAAATAACTTTGCAAAGTTCACTAAAAAATAGCCAGCGCAACACCAAATGATAGTTATGCTTAGTGCGACTAGAAATGAATAACTAATCGACATTTTTTGAAAGAAAAACAGTAGGACAAATACCAGTATCAGCGCAAGTACTATCGAGATAACAAAATTAAGCTCATTTATTGTGCTGTTTTTTTCTAGACTATCAGCGATATAAGCAAAAAGAAGTAAGGGGTCATTAAGCCCTTCTAATTTAGGAGCATGTATCAGCACATTAAATTCAGCTGATTGCTGACCGACAATAATCACTTTATTTTCGAGTTGTTCACTCATCACATCAAAGCCAAGAACTCGCTTAGCTGTAAATTTAGGTAGCGCAGAAACTGCCAATTTAAAGTTAATCAGTCTTGATTTTTCGTGCTTATAACCAAAAACAGCTTGCCACACACTTTCACACTCAAGGTTAGTGGCTGCTGGAATACGCATTTGATATGTTGCCCAAATCTCTACGTTTGGCACACAGTACTTACTTTGCGAATAAGGGTAGAAAACACGCTCATTGTCTACAGGTGCTAAAGGTTCATCTGCTAAAACAATGATTGCTTTTGGCTGGTACTCTGTAAGCTGGGTGACTAATTGTGAATGGTTAGCACTAAGGTTTTGACTGGTGATAAGCACTACATTTGTTTGCTGAGTGCTACTGAGAGATTCTATTTTTTTATATAAAAAGGCATTACTTGCTTGAAATAAATTCAGCAGGTTACTGATAATCACAATTGCAAATAAGCAAACAGTAAACCAAAAGGCTCTTTGTTGCGTTAATCGCAACAATTGTTGTAATACAACCACAATTCCTCCTTAATCAAGTACAGTGAATGTCAGCGTTAAGCTCACTTCACTACTTGAGTTGACTTTTAAAAAGTCAAAACCGTGCATTTTATCGGTCTTCCATTGTCCGTTTTCTAGGTTGATACTTTGTTGCCAGCTGATCATTGCGACATCATCTAGACGCGTGATCGCTTCTCCTGTATTGGGTGGATAGTGCCTAAATTGTAGTTTTACGCCACGAGGTGGTAATTTTTTAGGCCCAAGTGTTAACTCATCAGAAGGTAAACTAAAGTCATGGCTAAAAACATGCCATGGTTGATTACCTCCTTCGCTAACGGGAATTTGGTTTTCTGCGAAGGTAAGGTCATCAATTTCTGTTGTATAAGTAAGCAAGGCCTCAAGCTGACCACCATTTTCAGATTGCAAATAGGTCAGTAACGAAAAGTCTTTACTTAACTCTAGTGCACCTGTTTCGTCGGTTAACTCCATAACCCGCATAGTGTGTCTAAATGGAATAATAGAAGGAGTGTTGTCAAACTTATCACGGGTTGAGCACAGAGCTTGCAAACCATTGAATGGCTTATCAGTGCAAGGCAACACACTTTCACTGCTATGATCCCATCGACTAACTTCAAAGGTGTCTGCGTCGTTATCCCAATCTTCAAAATCGCCAAAGACCATAATATCTCGGCCCACTAAAAGCGTATCTAAAGAACCACTATTAACGTCTATGGATGAAACGTAAGCAGCAGATGATGGTGAATATTGTCTCAAGTCTATGATGTCAGTGTTGGCATCAATGTTGATAGTCACTTGCTGAGTATTTTTTGTTGCTTGATTTGCAGCAAAATATATTTCAGCGTAGCTTTCTCGGGGAACAAGCGTAATATTGTCATCAGAAAGTTCGGCTATTCTTCTCAATAAATAGTGACTTAAAAAACCAGTGGTGAATCGAGGTTTATAGTCTTCTAAATAAATAGGATAAGCAAAACCACGAGTGATTTTTTGGCTTTGCGTATCAAGGTCCAGCATAACTGCAAGGCCTAATAAGGTATCAAGTCTGGGTTGGTCAAATACAAAGTTACCCAAGCCCAATATGGCTGGTATTTCATTAAATACAGCAAAGCCTTGGGCAATGTGTGGGTGATGACCAATTAGTAGATCAGTATTTTGTGAAGAAAGAACTTCAAATCGGCTACCTATATAAGGTGATGGAGTATACGAGTATTCATCACCACCATGCATTTGTGCAATGACAAAGTCAGTAGGATCTAACTGTTCAAGTGCAGCTTTGACTGCCGCTGAATTTGTTAAATCAGCAGCCCCACCTTTATTGGTGTCAGCAACGTAGGTATATTGATGTTCTTTTCCGGTAATTGAAGTTGCAGCAAAGAGCACTAAATTAACATTATCAAGGTTATGCTCGACAGTTTTAAAAGCGTCAGTTTCACTTAAACCCGCGCCGCTATTAAGGAACCCTGCATTTGACACTTCAAGGAGTGTATCTTCAAGACCATTCTGCAAATAGTCATAGATGTGATTATTACCAAGGCCAACATAATCAATACCAATTTCAGTAAGGCTTTGCAGTGATTCAGGCAAAGAGAAAAAGCTGAATTCTTTAGTCGGATGAACTGTTGTTGGCATTGTCGTAATAGGTGACTCAAGATTAACCGATGAAAAGTCAGCAGCTTTAAAGAGCGCTGCAACTTCTGTGGTTATGGCGATACTATCTTCGCGTGCTGAGTCAGGACGAATGAGCGCAGTGTTAACATTAGGTACAGATGTACCCATTGTCTCTAAGTTGGGGTCTAGGAAGCGTCGACCAAACATTGTATCACCAGCAAATAACAAGCTTTTTGAATTTGCTGATTGTGTTTCTAATTGGATGTGTGAGGTTACAGAGTTAGGTTGGTTTACTAAAATACCTGCCTTTGGGAAATAACCTGATTGTGCAATAAAAACAGAGTGATTACCAAAAGAGAGGTTGCTAATAGAAACACGTCCATTTTCATCGGATAGGTACTCTTGACCTGCAACGTCAACGCTCACATTGTTAAGAGGTGTTTGATTTTCATTGGTAATAGTAAATACGATGTCAGCGGTGCCCGCAATTAGCGCTTCACGATCACTAATTGTATCTTGCTTTTGTTGTTGCGGTTTATCTTCACTAGGATCTTTTACTTTGCACGAGATTAGAGCTGTGCAAAGAATCAACACTAACGAATTGACAATTACTTTCAATTAACACCTCGAGCTGCCACCTAATTTATTTTAGATAGGTCAAAATTATTACAACCATTTTATAATCGCGAGCAAATAGGAACAACACGTCTTTGGCTCTGAAAATTCAGATATTGCAATGTAAAACAGTAAAATAAGTAACGGTTAAATAAACAAAAAATAAAAACCAATAAAAAGAAATGGGTTATTTTTATAGTGTAGTCTAAATTGATTAGTTGATTGAACTTGACCGGGAATCAAGTTCGTGTTGCAAGTTTTTCTAGAGTGGGAACAAATAAAAAAGGCCATTTAATGGCCTTTTTGTGCGTATGGGCTTTCACAAAATGAAAGTTAGAATTTGTATTTAATACCAAACATAGCAACGACAGGGTCAATTTCTACTGTTGATGTTAATGCTTTTGAGCCGCCAGCATATACAGTTGCATCTGTATCGATATCAATAAGTGAAACCATGCCATGTAGACCCCAGTTTTCACTCATCATGTAGTTGAAACCAGCTTGAGCTGCAAAGCCAAATGAGTCGTCTAGTTTGACTTCTACATCGTCAGTACCTAATGTTGCTTTTAGTGCAGCTGAAGGCTCTTCATCAAAGAAAACTGTATAGTTTACGCCTACACCTACAAATGGACGGAATTTATAGGTTGCATCAAAAAAGTGATATTGTGCTAAGAAAGTTGGTGGTAAGTGTTTAATTTTAGCAATCTTATTACCAGCTAAGCCACCAGCACCTTGAACATCATGACTAAATGGCGTTGCAGCAACTAACTCAAGCACCCAGTTATCGTCTAGTGCATAATCTATAGTAATACCTAATTGCGTGTCATCATCTGCGCGTAAGCCTAGTGCCGGAGCTTCATTGATTTTTGAGCTATCGTTGTCAGGGTTTACGTTAATAGCACCCACGTTCACGCTTAAGTTTGCGTTTGCAACAGGAGAGAGTGCTAATAGTGAAGTAAGTAATGCAATGCTTAATTTGGTTTTCATGTTGTTCTCCGCGAACTACTTGTCTTATTTGGTTGAGGCTATTATTACTAAGTTGGAGGGGACAAAACCTGTTCTAGATCAAAGTTTCAAAAATGTTTGAACTAAGTGAAGCCATTTATTGATTTAGATTAAGTTTTTAAACGGGTACAGCGAAAAAAAGATTGACTCTCATTGACTTTATATTCAGTTGCGGCTGTTAAACTAACGATGTTATTAGTTTATTAGGTGTGTTTCATGGCTGATCCCCAGCATTTATTTCTTCATGGCTCGATTTCAAAAGCGTTACTTAAATTAGGTATCCCGATCATCTTAATTAATATTTTGCAGTCTGCTTATCAGTTAACCGATGCTTTTTGGGTAGGGCGCTTGGGAGCAGAGCAAGTAGCTGCCGTTTCTGTCAGTATGCCGGTTACTTTTTTAGTGATTGCTATTGGCTCAGGGTTGGCAATGGCGGGAGCCATATTATCTGCTCAATATATGGGAGCTGGCCAGCAAGATAAAGTAAACCATGTTGCTGCTCAAACCATGTTAATGGTGACAATTTCCGCAACCATACTTGGTTTAATAGGTTATGTATTATCGCCTTACTTTTTGACTTTATTAGGCGTTGAAGAGCAAGTGTTTGGTGATGCGCTTAAGTTTATGCATGTGTCTTTCATTGGTGTTGTGTTTGTGTTTATTTATGCCATGTTTCAGGCTTTAATGCGTGGCATCGGGCAAACTAAGGTGCCACTGTATATTGTTAGCGGTACTGTTTTACTCAATTTTGTGCTCGACCCCTTACTGATTTTTGGATTTGGTGATTTCTCTGGTTTTGGCGTAATGGGGGCTGCATTAGCCACTCTCATTACGCAAAGTTTAGCGGCATTAATAGGCGTTTGGGTATTTTTGCGAGGCCGTCACGGCATTCAACTTAAACTCTCTAGCTTTAAACCAGATTGGCAATATATGAAACAAGCGTTCTTTTTAGGGGCTCCTGGCTCGGTTGAACTCTCAGCAAGAGCCTTTGGATTAATTATTATGTCGTTTTTGGTCGCCAGCTTTGGTACGCACACCATTGCCTCTTATGGTGTTGGCTCTAATATTTTGCAAATGGTGATGATCCCGGCAATGGGTCTTTCAATGGCCGTTTCTACCTTGGTAGGTCAAAACATGGGAGCAGGAAACCCACAGCGTGCAGCACAAATAACACGTTTAGCCGCGCTTTGGGGGCTGTTAGGCCTGACATTAGTGGGCATTTTAGCTTATGTATTTGCTGAATACTTGGTGGCTTTTTTTATTCCTGATGATGAGTCTGTGATCGCTGGTGGCGCAGAGTTCATTCGCGTCATCTGTTTAACTTGGGGCGGAATAGGCGTGCAGCTTTGTGTTGTTGCTGCATTTAGGGCTTCAGGAAATATGCTCAATGCGATGATTGTGTCACTGCTTTCGCAATGTGTTATTCAATTTCCTGCAGCGTATATTTTGTCTAAACATACCTCACTGGGACCACAAGGCATATGGTATTCGTTTGCTATTACTAATGTACTTGTGGCAATTATTACTTATTTATGGTTCGCAGCAGGTCGCTGGCAACGAACACAATTAACCAAAGAAGACAAAGACATTGCTAAAGTGACCCAAGAAACCCTCATTGAAGAAGGAAATCATTAATTTAAGTTTCACATTGTGGTCATAAACTCTCGTTGTAATAACCCAAGCTTTCTACATAACTAGGGTTATTATGAGTTTGATATCAAATGCAGAGTTAGCAACGCACCTATCAGAGCAATCGGAGGTGGTAGAAACATTACAAACCTTGATCCGATTTAAATCGGTAACGCCCGAGCAAGCTGGGGCAATTGACTGGCTCGAAAGTAACTTAAGCCAGCTAGGCTTTGATTGTGATGTATTTTGTTTTAATCATGTTACTAATTTAATTGCTAAAATCACTTTTGGAGAAGGCCCTGTCGTTGCTTTTTCAGGTCATATTGATGTGGTACCTGCAGCGCAAGGTGATTGGCGAGTTGATCCATTTAGTGGCGAGATAGTGGATGGCAGTGTCTATGGCCGTGGCGCAGCAGATATGAAAGGCGGCGTTGCCGCTATGCTTTGCGCAACCAAACGGTTTTTAGCGCAAAATAACAATAAACGCGGCACATTTTACTGGTTAATTACCTCAGATGAAGAGGGCGAGGCTGAATACGGCTCTTTACTGATTGCTGAACGTCTTGCCAAACAAGGTGTTGTGCTTGATGGTTGCTTAGTAGGCGAGCCAACAAGCCATCAGCATGTGGGTGATACCATAAAAAATGGCAGGCGGGGTGCGCTCTCTGCACGATTATCTATTCAAGGTAAAGCAGGGCATGTTGCTTATCCAGAAAACACCATAAACGCAGCACATTTAAGTGCCGAGGTTGTAAAGCGCTTAATGGCAATTAGCTGGCACAAAGATGAAGCTAGCTCGGCAACAACACTGCAAGTAACCGGAATTAATATTGCCAATGTGGTCGATAACCTTGTTCCTGCTCAGTGTGAGCTCACCTTTAACGTGCGTTATAGTCATGGCTATAAAAGCAAAGATGTTAAAGAAGAAATTCAATTTGCATTGGCTGATTTAGCATCGCAGCTAACGCTTGTTTGGGAGCGTCCGTGTGAATCATTTTATACCCTGCATCAAGCAAGTAATTGCTTGTTGCAGCAGCTTGAACAAGCTGTGCATGAAATCACTGGCAGCTTTCCAATGCTTAGTACAAGTGGTGGCACATCCGATGGTCGGTTTTTTGCCAATGAGCACACGCAAGTGATTGAATGTGGCGTGCGAAACCATACCATTCATCAAGTTAATGAACACGTACCCATAGTAGACTTAAAAACTATTGAGCAAATATATTTAGCTGCGCTTAGAAATATATTTAGTTAAAAAAGAAAAAGTCGGCGAACATGCCGACTTATTTTTTAATGACTATTAGCGTGTCTGTCCCAAATACCTTTTGGCTTTACTGGCTTTTACTTTATCTAAGTCGACAAGTACTAATCCATCAATGCAATTATTAAACTCAGGGTCGATGCTAAAACTTAAAAACTGTACGCCGCCTGGCTCGCAAAGTTCAGTGTATTGTTTGAATAGGGTTGGGACCTGTGCGCCGATATTGGCAAGCACATGTTTAAGTTCAACAAAGTCTTCTTTAATATCATTACCAGAAAATAACTGAGCACATT
The DNA here is from genome assembly GCF_947311895.1 of Pseudoalteromonas sp. PAR1. Lineage (NCBI taxonomy): Bacteria > Pseudomonadati > Pseudomonadota > Gammaproteobacteria > Alteromonadales > Pseudoalteromonadaceae > Pseudoalteromonas > Pseudoalteromonas sp. PAR1. Next base: position 193,695 of record NZ_CAMZMY010000003.1, read on the forward strand.
GTGCTTTTTGTGATTCTGTATGACGATATTCATTATTGGGGATTGCTAACACTTGTTTAGCGCCATAATAATGTTGGTAATAATGAACTAGTAGCGATTTAGCTTGCTCGGGTAGTGCATTTGACACACTAACCGCGCCAAACAAATAGCGGTATTGCGGGTAACGGTTAACGAATGCGCCGATGCCAAACCACAAATAATCTAGGCTCTTTCTGCCCCAGTATTTGGGTTGCACGAAGCTTCGACCAAGCTCTATACCTTTTTCTAAATACGGTGCCATATCATCGCTGTAGCTAAATAGGCTATCGGTATATAAACCTTTGCGGCCATGTTTTTCTATGATGTCTTGTGCGCAGGCAAGTCGATATGCGCCAACTAGTTCAAGTTGTTTGGCATCCCATAGTACAAGGTGTTGATAATCCATGTCGTATTTATCTATATCTCGGCGTTTACCACTGCCTTCACCGACTGCGCGAAACGCAATTTCACGCAGTCGGCCTAGCTCACGAAAAATCGGCGAGCTGCCACGGTATTGATATAAGTAAATTTTCATTCCATCAGAGGTTTCACCTAATAATTCACACTCCTCAATGGCTTTTTTAAGGTCTTTAGTCGCTTCTGGGCTGGCTATGGGGGTTTGTGTTTTTAACGGCAGAGGTTTTTTAGTAATAAGTCGATACAGTTGCTTTCTTATCAGCTGAGCTATTTCTTTATCTTTTAAATTCTCGATTAAATATGACTCAGGTGGGATAGATGCACCAATTTCAAACTCTAATGATTTTTGTCGTTGTTTAAACATCTCTTTGACCAATAACAAACTGGCTAATGGTTTATAAATCATTGAGGTGCCGTAAAATAGCGGGCTGTTTTTCGCTTTGATGTAAATAGGTAAAATAGGCGCGTTAGCTTTTTTTGCCATACGTAAAAAACCACTGTTCCATTTACAGTCTTTAATTCCCGTTGGACTTAAGCGCGATACCTCACCTGCAGGGAAAATTAATAACGCACCGTCTGATTTTAAGTGCTGTTGGATATTAGCAAGTTCTTTCTTTTTACTCGTACCAGAGAGGTTATCAACGGGAAGTAGCAACGAGTGCATTGGGGTGATAGACATTAGCATGCGGTTTGCAACAACCTTTAAGTCAGGGCGCACAGTTGATAAGACTTTTATTAGCGCTAATGCATCGAGTGAACCAATTGGGTGGTTTGCCACAATAATAATATTGCCTTCACTAGGTATATGCTCCATTTGCTTTGGCTTGTAGCGTGTGTCAAAGTCTAGCTCTTCGAGCACCTGCTCTACAAACTCAAGTCCTTGTAAGTGTGGGTATGCATCGCCAAAGGCAACAAACTCTTGCTCATGTAATAAATAACCCAGGCCTTTTTTTACTAAGCCTTTTACTTTTGGTGAATTTTCTAACTGTGGTAAATTTGCTTCTATTACTTTATCAACACTGATCATACACACCTCAATCTTAAGCGCATTTAGCGATGAAATTAGGTTAAGAGTTTGCTGTGACAGTTAGGTTGCAGTTGTGTGACTTTTTAATGAGCGCTTTGAGTACGAGGCAAAATGGAGAAGACAATGATTTTACTTGTGGCTATAACAGGCCGAGATTGCAGCCAATTAATTGCTAAGCTGCAAGCTTTATTACCAGAGGTCAAGGTACAGCTTTGGTCAGAGTGTACTGATTACGAAGCGGTTGAATTTGTACTTGCTTGGAATGCGCCCGCTGATTTATGGCCTAAGTTAGTAAATTTAAAAGCCGTTTCTTCTTTTGGTGCGGGTGTTGATAGCATTGATTTAACCAAGATAGCTGCACATGTTCCCGTTGTTAGAATTGTTGATGATAACCTGGCTAATGATATGGCAGAGTATGTGTTGACCCATGTATTGGCACACAAGCTTAGGCTTAAAGAGTATTATTTAAAACAATCAGCCGGCAGTTGGAAGCCAAAGCGAGCGTATTCACAGCAACATGTGGGTATTTTAGGTTATGGTGAACTAGGCAAAGCTTGTGCTAAGCGCTTACTTGCAAATGGCTTTAAAGTGAGCGCTTGGTCTAATAGTGAAAAACATGATTCTGAGGTGGGCACGTATTACACACAGCATGGATTAGATGACATGCTTGGTCAAATTGATTATCTTGTTTGCTTACTACCACTTAATCAGCACACTCAAGGCATTATAAATAAATCACTCATTAGCAAACTGCAAAGCCATACGGTACTAATTAATGTTGCCAGAGGCAAACATGTCGTTGATGAAGATTTACTCGAGGCACTTGATAATGAGCAATTACGTGGCGCTACGCTAGATGTGTTTAGCGAAGAGCCTTTGCCTAAAACACACCCTTATTGGTCTCATGACAAAGTGACCTTAACCCCACACTGTGCTGCATTGTCAGATATAGAGTCAGTTACTTTGCAAATTTCAGATAATGTAAAGAGACTAATCGAAGGTAAAAACCTAATGAATCAGATTGATAGAACAAAAGGTTATTGACAAATTACAAATTAGTTTAATAAACACCTTGTTAACATCTGTAACTTTGTTATTCTGTTGTTGCTCAATAAAAAAACAACAATAAAAAAGAGGCGTTATGAAATCTAATCAAGGTGGAGCTAAATTTAGTCTAGTCGTAGTGTCAGTTATCGTTCTTGGTGTTTCAGCATGGTTTAATCAAGCTAATGCATCGGAGCAGCCAGATCAGGCCACTAAAGTTAGCCAATCATAACCAACCAATCTCAGTAAGTATGTGCAGCATGTTTTAATGCTGCACTTCAATCGCTTTTTCTGTTAACTTCTTTTTGAATGGATTTCTCTGTTCTCGTGTTTCTTCTCGTCTGACTTTTTAATCATCACATACGTTGCACCGCTACCACCATGATGCTTAAGGGAACTATGAAACGCTAAAACTGCTGGAATTTCTTGCAGCCACTTATTGGTATAGCTTTTTAAAATACCTGGTTGTGATTTATTTTTGATACCAATGCCGTGGCGTATAAGCACGACACGAATATTTCGTTTGTGGCAGTCATCAATAAAATTTAAAAGCGTGCTGCGAGCTCGTTGAAGAGGCTGACCATGCAAATCAAGCGTGGCATCAAGTTGATATTTAGCTAAACGCAGATTTTTATATACTTGGCCTTGTACACCATCTTTTTTAAATGCCAATATGGCATGGGGATCTAACAGCTCAACAAACTCACTGCGTAAATAGTTTTCATCAATTGCTAAATCACACTCAGCTGCTTTACGTTTTTCTTGTTGCGCTAGTGAAGGGCCTTGTTTCGTGGAATCAAATTGAACAGTGTCATGCTTAAGAGGTTTTACGTCTTCCATTGACGAAAGAAATAAGTCGAAGTCGTTAAATGACACAGTGCACCTCCAAATTATTTATATACGACTAATATGGTATCTCAGTTCAGTCATCTTGTAAGCAAAAAAAAGCCCAAACAGAATGCTGCTTGGGCAGAAAAGATGATAGATGGGATAGCCTATTCTATCAATTTATCTTAGGAGAAGATTAACCTTGATTGATATTCAGTTGGCCAAATGTATAGACCTTGAATAAATAAAATGTATTGATCAACACTAAGCTCATATTCGAGATAACACTTGACGACATTAGATCTAAGCTAAATGATAGAAACAATAAACTACACGCGCTGATCGCTGCAAAACGTAGTAATGTCAGCTGGTTAATAAAAAATGCACCTAATCCTAGGGCAAGTAGCGTTAAGTTTAAAAGCCAATCTAGCTCGTTTACCATGGTCGTATCAATTCATATCTGTGTTGAAAAAGGAGCGCCATTATGGTGATCTTTTACACAGCTTTCAACCAAGTAATTTTTAATTTTCAGATTAGTTTTTTTAATCTATTGTTAGTTTTTTCATTGCTGCGAAGAAACCACTTTTATCTGTCACACGGTACTTCTGGCAAGTGTCTGGTTTACGCTTATCTTGGCAAAGATAAATAACGTTACGACTTAGGTCTGCACGGGGACTGAGGGTTGAATCAAATAAGTTTGCTCCATAGCCAAAAATGCCTGGCCAGAACACACTCTGAGATACCATACCAAGCTTTTCATAGGTGATTAAAATAGGTTTTGGTGTAATTAGTAGAATTAATACAACCGCTGCGAGTGTATACCAACGTGCTTTACTTTTTTTAAGCTCGATTTCAGGAATGCTTTGTTGCGCGACTTGTGCGCGTGCTTGTTGTTGGTTTACTGGTCTTTGTCGCTTTGCTTGTGTTGGTTTTTTTCGTTCAGGTGTTTTACCAAGCAAAGATTGTTTTTTTATTTTATTAGACATAAAGCTTATCTGGCCTTTTATATATAGCTCTCTATAATGAGATTATAACGAAGTTTTTGATATAATAGTCAAATTCAAAGCGTAAATTATTTATTTAAGTTAATATTGTATTAGCAATAAGTGTTATCTTTAAAGATTAGAGGAATAGTATGGACACTCAGCTTTCAATTCTTATCGTGGACGATGTTGGCACCGTGCGTAGCTTTTTAAACCAAACGCTTATGCACCTAGGTATCGATAATGTTCGAGAGGCATCCACAGCAGCGCAGTGTTTAAGCGCGTGTAAAGAGAAGGAGTTTAATATTATCTTTTTAGATATTGAACTACCTGATGGTGACGGTAAGGAAATCATCTCACAGATAAATGATATTTCACCTGAAGCAAATGTTGTTATGGTGTCTGCACATTCAACAGTGGAAAATGTTAAAGAAGCGATTGAAAAGGGCGCCAAAGGTTTCGTTGTAAAGCCTTTTACCCCAAAGAAGATCGCGGCAATGCTGAAAAAGTTTTACCCCGATTTAGAGATTGCATAGCAGTTATCTGAAAAACATTAAGATAAAAAAAAACCGGCAAAAGCCGGTTTTTTATATTCATCAAAAACAAATTATAGCGCTTTGATTTTAGCTGCTAAACGGCTCTTATGACGAGCTGCTTTGTTCTTGTGGATTAGACCTTTAGTTGCGTAACGGTCTAGGATAGGTGTTGCAACAGCGAATGCCGCTTGTGCAGCTTCTTTGTCGCCCGCTTCAATTGCAGCAACTACTTTTTTGAAGTAAGTGCGCATCATTGAACGACGGCTTGCGTTATGTTGACGATTTTTTTCGCTCGTAATAGCGCGTTTTTTTGCAGACTTGATGTTAGCCAAGGTTTGCTCCTAACAATCTTAAAATAAGCTTAATTTAAAGGCCGTGGAATATGCCTGTTTTTATCATGAATGTCAACGAAATTTTGACATCTCAAGAAAAACTGCTCCTTATAACGAACATCAATTTGCCGCTTTAGCAGTTAATATCGCTATTGTAACAAAGGGTCGGGTTCGAGCCTAGTGCTTTAAAGATATTTTAGGCATAATCGCCCATCTTATAAGATTTTTGATAACGGGTTTAAGGTGGCAAAAGGATTATTTCGTTCCGGAATGATAGTCAGTGCTATGACAATGATTTCGCGTATTTTAGGATTGGTGCGAGATGCTGTAGTGGCTAATTTACTGGGTGCAAGTGCCGCAGCGGATGTGTTTTTGTTTGCCAATCGAATTCCTAATTTTTTACGTCGCTTATTTGCAGAAGGCGCTTTTGCACAAGCATTTGTACCTGTTCTATCTGAGATAAAAGAACAGCAAGGCGATGATAAGGTCAGGTTGTTTGTTGCTCAAGCTGCCGGTACTTTGGGTACCATTTTATTAGCGGTTACTCTATTTGGTGTGGTTGCCTCGCCTGTCATTGCTGCATTATTTGGTACTGGCTGGTTTATTGATTGGTGGCAAGGCGGCGAAAATGCCGAAAAGTTCGTTCTTGCTAGTGCGCTGTTAAAACTGACTTTCCCGTATTTATTTTTTGTTAGTCTGGTAGCCCTCAGCGGTGCGGTTATGAACGTATATAATCGCTTTGCCGTTGCCGCTTTTACACCCGTACTTTTAAACGTATCAATTATTACTTGCGCTATTTTTCTACATGATAAGTTTTCGGTGGGGGCGTATGCACTTGCCATCGGCGTATTTGTGGGTGGTCTAGTTCAGTTACTGTTCCAGTTGCCGTTTTTGTATCGAGCCCGCATGCTGAGCCGCCCTAAATGGGGGTGGCAAGATGAAAACGTCAAAAAAGTTAGAAAGCTCATGCTACCTGCCTTGTTTGGCGTTTCGATAAGCCAAATAAACTTGTTACTCGATACCATGATTGCCTCTATGTTAATGACAGGCTCTATCGCTTGGCTTTATTACTCAGACCGATTGATTGAGTTTCCTCTAGGCTTATTTGGTATTGGTATCGCAACGGTCATATTGCCTGCATTGTCAAAATTACATAGCACAAAAAGTACAAAAGATTTTCAGCTGACCCTTGATTGGGGGGTAAGGTTTGTTATTTTCTTAGGCTTGCCTGCCATGTTTGGTTTAATGGTAATTAGCCCGCTTATTATTACGGTTTTATTTGACCACGGTGCGTTTCAGGACGGTGAAATTGATCATGTCCAAGCGGTGAGCTACGGTGTGATGGCTTATTCAGTGGGATTAGTTAGTTTTATGCTAATCAAAGTGTTAGCGCCAGGCTTTTATTCGCGTCAAGATACAAAAACTCCCGTTAAAATTGGTATTAAAACTCTGGTTTTAAACATGGTGTTTAACATTATGTTGGCACCATTTATTGGTTATTTAGGTCTGGCTTTGGCCACATCAATGTCGGCTAGTTGTAATGCTTATTTGTTGTATCATCAATTACGTAAAGAAGGGGTCTATCAGTTTTCTGCAATGAGCCTTGGTTTTACCTTTAAGTGTTTGTTTTCAAGTTTATTAATGGCTGCGTCTGTGTGGTACGTAGGCCAGCAATTTATATGGCAAGCTTGGCACTTTACTGAGCAAGTGTTGTTGTTGGGCGGGTTATTAGTGTTGGCGGTTTTTGTATATTTTGCAGCCTTATTCATTTTAGGGGTGCGACTAAATACGATAAAAAGTGTTGCAACTACTGAATCAAACTAAAAAAAAGATTATAATCGGCGCTTCAAGCCCGATATCAATGTTTTGGGCTCGCTGATAAAGGCAAAAAGGTGGCATGGAGTTAATTAGAGGTATTCACAATATTCGCGCGCAGCATTATGGCTGTGTGTTGACCATTGGTAATTTTGATGGTGTGCACTTAGGTCATGCAGAAGTGATTAAAGGCTTGCTGCAAGACGCAGAAAAGCATCAATTGCCAAGTACCGTGATGTTATTTGAGCCTCAGCCACAAGAATTTTTTGCTAAAGATAATGCTCCAGCGCGTTTAACTCGACTACGTGATAAGCTTAGCTTACTTGCTAAATTGGGAGTGGAGCGAGTGATTTGCATTAGCTTCAATCAACAATTTGCCAATATGGAAGCAGAGCAGTTTGTAAGCCAAGTATTGGTTGATAAGTTAGGTGTAAAAGCTCTAACTGTAGGCGATGACTTTTGCTTTGGAAAGCGGCGCCGTGGTGATTTTGCGTTGCTTAAAGCAATGGGTGCTGAGTTAAACATGGATGTGAAAAGTACTGCGAGTTTTCGCAGGCTCAATGATAGAGTGAGCAGTACTCTTATTCGCCAGGCACTTGCAGCAGGGCAATTAGAAGACGCAAAAACCATGTTAGGTCATGGTTATGCAATTTCTGGACGTGTTATTCATGGCTGGGCAAAAGGTCGTGAATTAGGGTTCAGAACGGCCAATATAGCATTAAAACGCCAAGTATGCCCTGTAAATGGGGTGTTCGCGGTACGAGCTAAAGTTGGCGAAAAAGAATTATTTGGGGTTGCAAATATTGGCAACAAACCCACATTTAATGGAACACGCGCTTTGTTAGAGGTTCATCTGTTCGACTTTGCGCAAGACATTTATGGACAATTTATGCACGTGGAGCTAATTAAAAAGCTTCGCGATGAGAAAAAATTCGAGACATTAACACAACTGACGGCGCAGATTGCAGATGATGTGACCGCCGCTAAGCAGTGTTTTGGTTTAAATTAGGTAGCCGATACGGAAAGTAGGATTAATGAGCGACTACAAACATACTTTGAATTTACCGGAAACAGCGTTTCCAATGCGCGGCAATTTGGCTCAACGTGAACCAAAGATGCTTAAGACATGGTATGAAGACGATCTTTATGGTCAAATTCGCAGCGCTAAAAAAGGTAAAAAAACCTTCATTTTGCATGACGGCCCTCCGTATGCAAACGGTGATATCCATTTAGGCCACTCGGTAAACAAAATTCTTAAAGATATTATTGTTAAGTCAAAAACCTTGTCTGACTTTGATGCACCTTATGTGCCTGGTTGGGACTGTCACGGTTTACCAATTGAGTTAATGGTTGAGAAGAAGGTAGGCAAGCCAGGTGTGAAAGTGTCTGCTGCTGAGTTCCGTGAAAAGTGTCGCGAATACGCTAAGAAACAAGTTGAAGGTCAAAAAACAGACTTCAAACGTCTTGGTGTGTTTGGTGATTGGGACAAGCCTTACCTAACAATGAACTTTGACTTTGAAGCGAATGCTATTCGCGTACTTGGTCGCATCATTAAAAATGGTCACTTACATAAAGGTGCTAAGCCTGTTCACTGGTGTACAGATTGTGGCTCAGCACTTGCTGAAGCAGAGGTTGAATACCAAGATAAACAGTCACCAGCAATCGATGTGCGTTTTGAATTTGCTGATCAAGAGGCTGTAATCAATGCGTTTGAACTTGCCGAAGGCCATGAAGGTAGCGGTGCAGTTAGTACTGTTATCTGGACAACTACACCTTGGACATTACCAGCTAACCGTGCAGTAGCAGTTCACGAAAAGCTTGAATATGCCCTAGTTCAAGTTGATGACGAAGGCGCACAGCAGCGTTTAATTTTAGGTTCAGAGCTAGTAAAAGATGCAATGGACCGTTATGGCTTTAAGCATTACCATGTATTAGGTTATGTAAAAGGTGCGGCACTTGAGAATTTACAGGTTGCTCACCCGTTCTATGACTTCACAGTGCCTGTAATTGTTGCTGATCACGTAACGACTGATTCTGGTACAGGTGTGGTTCATACTGCGCCTGGTCACGGTCAAGAGGATTTCGCGGCAGGTCTTGCTTATGGTTTAGAAGTTGCTAACCCTGTTGGTGCAAACGGTGTTTACTTACCTGACACACCGATGTTTGCTGGTCAGCACGTATTTAAAGCAAATGCGAGCGTGATTGACGTATTAACTGAAAACAATGCGTTATTACACCATCATGCGCTTACACATAGCTACCCACATTGCTGGCGTCATAAAACACCTATTATCTTCCGTGCTACGCCACAGTGGTTCGTAAGTATGGACCAAGCTAACCTTCGTCAAGATTCATTAAACGAAATCAAAAAGACTGAGTGGTTGCCTGAGTGGGGCGAGAGCCGCATTGCAAACATGGTTGAAGGCCGTCCTGATTGGTGTATTTCACGTCAACGTACATGGGGTGTGCCAATTGCATTATTTGTTGATAAAGACACAGGTGCGCTTCACCCAAATACGCAAGAGCTAATCGAAGAAGCCGCAAAACTGGTTGAGAAATCAGGTATTCAAGCTTGGTATGACTTAGACCCTGCAACCTTACTTGGCGATGACGCTGAGCAATACATGAAAGTACAAGATACGTTAGATGTATGGTTTGACTCAGGTGTGACTCACGCATGTGTGGTTGATGCACGTGAAGATTTAACCGGTCCTGCTGATCTTTACTTAGAAGGCTCAGATCAACACCGTGGTTGGTTCATGTCGTCAATGATGACTTCGGTTGCTATCAATGGTCATGCGCCATATAAACAAGTGTTAACACATGGTTTCACAGTTGATGAAAACGGCCGCAAAATGTCTAAATCATTAGGCAATGTAATTTCGCCACAAAACGTGATGAACAAACTAGGTGCTGACATCTTACGTTTATGGGTTGCATCAACTGACTTTACAGCAGAAATGACTGTATCTGATGAAATCTTTAAACGTTCTGCTGACCGTTACCGTCGTATTCGTAACACAAGCCGTTACTTACTTGCGAACCTTAATGGTTTTGATCCAAAAACTGATAAAGTTGCGATTGAAGACATGGTTGAGCTTGATCGTTGGATTGTGGGCCGTGCAGCTGAGCTTCAAGATGAAATCTTAGCGGCTTACGATAAGTATCAAATGTTACTTGTAACGCAAAAGCTAATGAACTTCTGTACTGGTGAACTTGGTTCGTTCTACTTAGACGTAATCAAAGATCGTCAATACACAGCGAAAAGCGATAGCCATGCCCGTCGTTCATGTCAAACTGCGCTTTACCACATTGCTGAAGCAATGACGCGTTGGATGGCACCGATTTTAAGCTTTACTGCACAAGAAATTTGGGAAGCATTACCAGGCGAACGTGATAATTTTGTGTTCACTTCAGTTTGGTATGATGGTTTACAAGCCTCTTCACAAGGTAAGTTCAGCAACGATGATTGGTTAACAATCCTTAATGTTCGTGATGAAGTAAACCGAGTACTAGAAGCGGCTCGTAAAGAAGAAATTATAGGTGCAACATTACAAGCAAACGTAAGTATTTACGCAGGTGAAGAGCTAAGTTCGAAATTAGCTGCGTTAGGTGATGAGTTGCGCTTTGTGCTATTAACTTCGGGCGTAACTGTTGAAACTGTGACAACACAACCTGAAGGTACTCAAGCTACAGAAATTGATGGTTTATTCATTAAAGTTGCTGCAACAACCGCTGAAAAATGTGAGCGTTGTTGGCATTACTGTGATGATGTAGGTGCTGATCCTGCTCACCCTGAGATCTGTGGCCGTTGTGTAAGCAATGTTGACGGCGATGGTGAACAGCGTCAGTTCGCGTAGGAGTTGTTTGTGAGCAAACTAGCCGGAAAAAGTGGCTTAGTTTGGCTATGGCTGAGTCTACTACTTTTAGTAGTAGACCATGCGACAAAAACACTTGTTGTTAATACCATGGCCTACAAAGAGTCGATAGATATTCTGCCTTTCTTTAATTTTACCTACGTACATAACTATGGTGCGGCATTTAGCTTTTTAAGTGATTCAGGTGGTTGGCAGCGTTGGTTTTTTAGCATAATAGCGGTAACGATCAGTGTACTTTTAGTATGGTGGCTTAAACGCTTACCCGCGACGAACAAGGTATTATGTTCTGCATATGCGTTAGTATTAGCCGGTGCAATTGGCAATTTGTATGACCGCATTGCTTATGGCTATGTTATTGATTTTTTGCATGTATATTACGAAAACTGGCACTTTCCTGTTTTCAATATTGCCGATTGCGCGATTTGTATCGGTGCCGCATTACTTTTATTTGATGCCTTCACAGGCGAAAGTCCTAAGGAGCAACAAGCATGAGCCAAGCTGTAATTGGTGAAAACTCTGAAGTGATCTTTCATTTCTCAATTAAGTTAGAAGATGGCTCTGCAGCCGACTCAACTAAGGTACATAATAAACCTGCAAAATTGCGAATGGGTGATGGTAGCCTGACAGAAAACTTTGAAAAATGTTTACTAGGTTTAACCGCCGGTGACAGCAAGTCATTTGCATTAGAGCCTGAAGATGCATTTGGTCAGCCAAATCCAGATAACATTTATTATGTGGATCGCAGTAAGTTTGGTGCAGATACCCCTGCTGAAGTAGGTAACATTATTGCCTTTACTCAGCCTGATGGCACTGAGTTACCCGGTCTTGTTCGTGAAGTTCAAGGTGAATCGGTCACAATTGACTTTAATCACCCACTTGCAGGGCAGCGCTTAACCTTTGAAGTCGATATTTTAGAGGTAACAGGTTAATGGATATTTTATTAGCGAATCCACGTGGTTTTTGCGCTGGTGTCGACCGTGCAATTAGTATTGTGGAGCGCGCACTCGATATCTTTGAAAAGCCAATCTATGTGCGTCATGAAGTGGTTCACAATCGATATGTTGTTGATGGCTTAAAAAATCGCGGTGCAGTTTTTGTTGAAGAGCTAGATCAGGTTCCTGACGATAGTATTGTTATCTTCAGTGCGCATGGTGTATCGCAAGCCGTTCGAAGTGAAGCAAAACGTCGCGACCTTAAAGTGTTCGATGCAACCTGCCCACTGGTAACAAAAGTACATATGGAAGTAACACGAGCCAGCCGTAAAGGTATTGAGTGTGTATTGATTGGTCACCATGGCCATCCTGAGGTTGAAGGTACTATGGGTCAGTACGACAACGAAGCGGGCGGTATTTACTTAGTAGAAACCCCTGAAGATGTTGCCGTTTTATCTGTTAAAAATCCTGAAAACCTTTTTTACTGTAGCCAGACCACGTTATCTGTTGATGATACGGCAGATGTGATTGATGCACTACGTACTAAGTTTCCGGCCATTGATGGCCCGCGTAAAGACGACATTTGTTATGCTACGCAAAACCGTCAAGATGCGGTTCGTGACTTAGCTGATAAAGTGGATGTACTGCTTGTAGTAGGGGCTAAAAATAGTTCTAACTCAAATCGTTTACGTGAGCTTGCTGACAAAATGGGCACCACTGCTTATTTAATTGATGATGCAAGTAATGTTGAGGCGGATTGGTTTAACAATGTAAATGCCGTAGGTGTGACTGCTGGGGCATCTGCGCCAGAAGTTTTAGTTCAACAGGTTATTACTCGTTTAAAAGAACTAGGTGGTAATCAAGTTGTTGAAAATCCTGGTGAAGAAGAGAACATAGTATTTGCCGTTCCTGTTGAGCTACGCTAATCTAAGCAAATAGTAGTCAACAGTTAAAAGAGGAGCCCATGAGCAAACAGCCAAATTCACACGGCTTGCTGATTGCGGCTCTTTTCCAATCCCGTGGTGTACTCGCCATACTTATCGTCAGTCAAGTTATTGCTGTTTTATTGGCGTTTTCACCGTTAAGTTTTGGTGATGTATGGTTACGTCTGGCCATTTTTAGTTTCTTTTTGCACCTTATTTTCTTATCAAGTCTTTCTTGTCTTTATCTCTCACGGTCTGTACTTGCTAAATTATCTCAGGCAGTACAGTTATCTATCTTAGTAATTGTTTTACTGATTTTTACATACTTGTATAGCTTTGCAGTACTTAACGTATTCGCAGATATCTTTGAAATGGCATCTAAGACGCACTTTATTGTGAGTAATCTACTGATAATTTTTTTGGTTACAGTGCTTTTTGTTCAATTTTTGCTGATGCATAATCAAAAGGAGCAGCAAACAAAAGCTCTGGCTAAAGCCAAATTAGATGCGCTTCAAGCCCGCATTCGTCCTCATTTCCTATTTAATAGTTTGAATACTGCTGCTGAGCTAACCCACTATGATGTGGTGGCGGCAGAACAAGCCATTCTTGCATTAGCTGCACTCTCTCAGGCTGCTATGAAAAGTGGTAAAGCTATTTTACTTACCGATGAAATAACACTATGCCAACAATATATAGCACTAGAGCGATGGCGTTACGGAGAACGGCTAACAGTAAACTGGCAGTTACTTGATAAACTACCTGATATCGATATCCCATGTTTGACTCTCCAACCTCTTATTGAGAATGCAGTATTTTATGGGATCGAGACTGCAGAGCAAGGTGAAATAAATGTCGAAATGCACCAGTCTGATAAAACTTACACATTCATTATTACTAACCCAGTAGTGAAGAACATCATGAATGAAAGGTCGGGTAATGGTATGGCACTTGATAATATTCGTGAACGCTTATCACTGTTTTATCAACGAAAGGCAACAATAACAACCACTCATCGCGATGGAATATTTAGGGTAAAACTTGTATTACCAAGGCAGAAAACAGCATGATAAAAGTATTAATTGTTGATGATGAGCCGCTAGCTCGAGCACGTATTTCACGATTATTGTCAGAGCATAGTAATTATACAGTGATTGGTGATGCCTGTAATGGCGAACAAGCAATTGAATATTGTAAACAGTTACAGCCTGATGTCGTGCTACTCGATATTAATATGCCCAAGCTTAATGGGCTGGAGGTTGCTGCGACATTAAAACAGTTAACTATACCACCTGCCATCGTATTTCTTACAGCTCACCCTGAGCACGCACTAGAGGCATTCCGACTCTGTGCTGATGGTTATTTAGTAAAACCAGTTTCTGAGTCTTCGCTTAATCAAACATTATCGCAACTTAGCAAGCTTAATCGAACTCAATTAAGTGACTCTGCTAAAAGCTACATAAGTTATCAGCTCGGTGGTGTATTGCGCAGAGTAAATATTGAGAATGTGATTTGTTGCATTGCGGAACAAAAATATACTCGTGTCGTATTCGAAGGGGGCGAAGCAATCATTGAACAGAGCCTTAAACAACTCGAGCGTACTTTCCCTTTACAATTATTGCGAATACATCGTAATACCCTTGTAAATAAGCAACATATTTATAGTTTAAACAGCCGACAGCCTGGTGGGCATATTTTAATTATGAACCAGCTAGAAGAGCCTTTATCTGTTAGTCGTCGGGAATTAAAAGCGGTAAAAGCGGCATTGGGTAAGTAGGAGCGAGAGTTTCACTGACCGTTCATCTAACATATTGACCGTTTATACATACACCTATTGCTATTATTTTTAGGCTTCTTATGCTTAAGGTATGTCAATTTATTAGCCACGTTCATTATGAAAAATAACTCTCATCAACAGGGCTTTACCTTAATCGAGGTGCTCATTGCATTTATTATATTGAGCCTTGGTTTATTAGGTGCTATCGCGCTTCAAGCGAAAGCAAAGCAAGCAAGTTTTGATGCTATGCAGCGCTCGGCTGCAATTGCGTTAGGGAATGATATTATCCACCGCATGAGAGCAAATGATACGGCTACTTTTTCAGCGCTATATAGTGGGCAGTTTCATAGCCAAACAGCATTAGGTAAAGTCTCTAGCTGTTATCAGGCTACATGCTCTCCACAGCAAATCGCTGCACTTGATAAACAGCAATGGGTGCGAGCAATTCAGGCACGTGAAAACACCGGAGCTCTGGATGAAGCAAGGGTGTGCATTAAAGCCACTGCAGTCTCAGGGGGCCTTCCAAGTGAGTATAATATTGAAGTGATTGTTAGTTGGCGTGGTCGACAAGAGTTTAAAGCAAGCGCAGAAAACTTAAAAACCGGATGTGGTTCAGTAAATGACCGTCGTCGCCTTGTCGTTCTTGACAGCTATATTTATTTAAGGTCGTAAGATGAATAAGTATAAAGGTTTTACATTAATTGAAATGATGGTTGCCTTATTCATAGGTGGTATTGTTTTAGGTGGTGTAATGTTTACTTATGTAAGTATGAAAGCCACAACTAAAGACACGATGATGATTGGCGAGCTGCAAGAAACTGGCAGATTAGCCCTCAATATACTACAGCGGGATATTGAGCAAGTTGGTTTTTGGGGCACTTTTTACGAGGATTCCTTTTCTGCTGCTAATACGCAACTTAGTCAAGTTGCAAATCCAAGTCCTGACTGCTCTGCTGGTTTAAATAACGGTAGTTTCCCTGACCTAGCTTCTAGTACTAATTTTCGTTCAATTTATGCAGTGCAGGCTGCAGGCTCCTCCGCGCTGGGCTGTATTCGTGACGCTGCAGCAAATACGGATGTATTACAATTAAAGTTTTTAGAAGGATTTCAAAATGAGCCTAAGTACACAAGCAATAATTCTTATTATTTTGTTGCAGAGCAAGAATTTGCATTGTTTACTCGTGGGTCTGTGAATGCAGCAACAATAAATGTCAACGCAACGGTGTGGCGCTACCGCCATAATGTTTATTATGTTTCTAAAGAAACTATTTATATCAATAAAAAACGTGTTGTTATTCCTGTTCTGAAACGAAAACGACTGACCCCAGTACGCGGTATGTATACAGAAACTGTTATGGAGGGAGTTGAAAATATGCGGTTTGTTTTTGGCTTAGATACCACTAATGATAGTCGAGTTGATACCTATAAAAGTATTAATCAAATGACGGCTACTGATTGGGAGAATAGGCGTGGAATTTTGACAGTACAAGTATTTTTACTTGCTAGATCTCTGATGCCAGATGGCGACTTACAAATTAAAAATCAAACCTATGAGTTAGGAGAAGGGGCTAGTGGTAGAACACTTACATTCAATGATAAATATCGACGCGCAATTTTTACAACCACCATTAGATTAAACAATGTAGGAGCAAATTTGTGGCGCATTTAAACCCTCCTAAAAAGCAACAGGGCATAGTATTGATCCTTGCTCTAATTATGGTTGTTGCAGTAACAGGGATTGCAGTAACTTTAATGAATAGCAGTAGTATTGATGCAAAAATAACAGCCGCGGTACAAGAGCGTGAAGTTGCTGAAAATGAAGTTATGGGCACAGTGCTTAAGGTGATTGCAAATCAAGCCGCTGCTGGAAGAAATAGTGCTTTTTTTAAAAAGCCTGAGCAAATACCTGAGGGTGGCTTCGATTTGGGCGCGATCGGTGACTCCACGAATAAAATGACTAATTTAAATAATGGCGAATTGGATTTGCCATGTCCTCGCAAGTACAACTTCACCTCCGGTGTGTCATGCAACATGGTCGAAGTTAATACCACAATTACCTATGGTAAAAAAAGTATTCATACATTAACTGTTAAAACGGGCGTCGCTCAAGAAATGGCAAGTTTAAACACGGGTGGCTAGAGAGGGAATTGCAATGAAGGTCGTTAACTTTAAATGTGTATTTATATATGTTTGCACGCTTGGATTTTTAACCGCTGCAAATGCTGATGATACTGAGCTATATGTTAATTATGATAAAGATCTTGATGAAAAATCGCGTGTTATTTTTGTACTCGATACCTCTGGTAGCATGCAGTATTCTGCCAATACAGGGCTTAAATGCTTTCACCCAGTTGATGGTTACTTGTATGAGTGTCCTGATAGCCGAATTGCAGCTGCTAAATCATCACTCATAAAAGTAATCGATGAAAATCCTGATATTGATTTTGGATTTATTCGTTTTTCTCCATTTGGAAATGGTGGTTTTATCAGAGCCAAATTGGGAACTGAACATAGTAAATTGAAAGAACTCATTTTGGACAATGGCGCAATTGGAGCTACGCCTATTACAGAAACACTGTGGGAGACTTATCTATATTTGACAGGGCAAAATGTTGAGTTTGGTGCATTATTTCCGGCTGAATTTCGTGATACCACTGCAGAAGATGGCGTTAAATATATTTCTCCTTTAGATTCAACCTTCACAAAAAACGCCAGGTGTAACAATGATGTTCATATCATGATGATAAGTGATGGCTCGCCTCAACATGACAACGAAAGCAATACTGATATTGAGTCATTGCATCAACATTATTTCTCTGAGCCAGCAACAACATTTTTAGACGACTATAATGGTCAGAGTTATTTAGCTCCGCTTGCAAAAATAATTCACGGTACAGACGATGTCGATATAGATTTGTACCCTAAAACGTCAAAGGTACATGACCGCGGTATTGTTAATACAATCGGATTTGGTAACGGCTTAACAGAGAGAGGACAAAAAATCCTAGATGAAACGGCCAAAGCGGGTGGCGGAAGCTATATTCTTGCTACGAATCCAGAAGAGTTATCAAAAGCTCTTGAGACTTCATTCGCAGCTTTAAGAAAGGAGGGTGGGGCTTTTTCTTCACCATCTATTGCATCGAACAATACTGATCAAACTCGTAGTCGGGATGCACTGTATAATACGATGTTTTACCCAAGCACAAGTGCTCGTTGGCGAGGTAATTTAAAAAAGCTTAAGGTATCTGGTGATAAGATAGTTGGTTTAGGTGGGGTTTCTGCTTTAGATGATAGCGGAAAAATTGCCCCTAATGTTCATACATTCTGGTCAGCTGACAGCGAAAAACCAGATGGCAATGATGTTAAACTTGGTGGGGTTAATGCTTATTTGGCTAAACAAGATAGCATACCATATGCTCAAGGCAGACGAGCAATATTATCAAACTTAAAGGATGAAATATTGCGTCATTTCAGTGGTTGGAATGCTATTACCTACTATGGAAGTGTTGATAAAGCAGCAGAAGCTTTTGGGGCCAAAGGCGCGACTAGACAAGAGATATACGATTTAGCATTTTGGTCACGTGGTGTAGATATTTATGATGAAGATAATGATGGCCTAACAACGGATACTCGTGAGGATGTCTTTGGTGATCCACTTCATTCAAAACCCGTCACTATTGATTATGGAAATAATGACGTACGTATCTTAATAGGTACGAATGCAGGCTATCTGCATATGTTTAAAGATCAAAATGATGTTTTAACTGAAACCTGGGCGTTTATTCCAAGAAGTTTATATAAAATTATCAAACCATTAAGAGACAATGATAAAAATACAAAGGTCTATGGTGTTGATGGACCTATTTCTATCTTCTTTGACGATAAAAACAAAAATGGTGTTGTAGATACGCGAACAGATAGGGTTTGGGCATTTTTTGGCTTAAGACGTGGCGGAAATGAGTATTACGCTTTAGATATTACTAACCCTAATCGCCCACAAATAATGTGGGGTGGACCAATTGTCGGTGGCTCAGGTGATTTCAAAGAGTTGGCACAAAGCTGGTCAAAAGCACAAGTAACCTATATCAATTTAGCTGGATATAAAGATCGCCCTGTGCTTATCTTTGGAGCTGGCTATGATACTAATAAAGATAATAGTCGACGAACTAATGACTCTAAGGGGCGAGGAATTTACATTGTTGATGCTGAGACAGGTAAAAAAGTCTGGGCATTGACTCCTTCTGAAAATGGTTTTCAAGGTAAACACAGTATCGCATCTGATATTGCTCTTTTAGACTCTGATTACGACGGATATATAGATCGTTTGTATGCCACTGATACAGGTGGTGATGTTTGGCGAGTGGACATGCCTACGCAAAACTCACGGAACTGGACGCACTTTAAACTTGCTAGTCTTGGGGGCACTCGGGCTAACAATGACCGGCGCTTTTTTTATAAACCGACTATTGCGAGAAGTGTATATAGCAAAGTATCTGAAGTTGTTGTAAATGGTAAATCCACAGTAACTCGCGTTGATACTCCGTTTGATGCCGTATTAATTGGCAGCGGGAATAGAGCAAATCCGCTTTCATCAGCGGTGAATGATCAGTTATTTATGATCCGCGATATAAATACTGTGACTAAGTCTTTTACAGGGAGTAAAGTCCCGAACACTATCACACAATCAGATTTAATGAATGTAAGTTCAGATCCTTTTGCTAAGAAACTTGATAATGTTGATGGCTTTGTCAAGCTTGAGGTTGAATTAGCGCGCTTTAATGGTTGGTACTATAACTTGCCGCTTCAAGGTGAGAAATCATTAGCTGCGAGTACCGTTGTAGGAGGTGTTGCTTACTTTACAAGTTTTGCACCAGGCTCGACAACCAATGTTGTCGACCAGTGTAGTCTAGGTAGCGGTACTGGTGGTCTTTATGCTTTTCACCTACATTATGGAACCAAAGTATATGATGAACTTAAGTTCCAAACAGGGAATGATGTACCTGATACTCCGCAACTATTCTTTGGTGAATCGGATAAAGGTGAAAGTCAGTTTATGTTGATTGGTACCGGGATTGTTAGCCAAAAAGATCCGTTTGTTGCCAAAGGGGTATTGGGCCCTGGCTTACATACCGTAAATGGTAAAATTAAATTACTGAGTGATGAGGTTCTTGGATTTAAAGTTCAACAAACTTATATATATAAACAAGAGAAGTATGACCGAACTCAATAATAGTATATGCAATGTTTTTATCATATTATTTAGTCGCGGCTTTATACTTGTATAATGCAGCTGTAATAAGGGCACCAGTTTTAAAGCGGTGTCCTTTTAATAATTGTAAGTACATAAATTTCCATTAAAATTCAATGTGTTACTTTGCTTTGTAGAAAGCAATCCCTTTCGCTTACCTTTCTTTTAAAATTGGCTCTTTTTTATTATTTTTGTTAATAGTTAAAGCAATACACTGCAAAATATGTATTGAATTCAGTGAATAGCCAAAGCTCTAGTTATTTTTAGTGAAATTCTAAGAAAAAATGGTGCAAATAATTAATTTATTTGTAGCACTTATGTTTTAATTCAAAATAATTAGTTATAATTTAACTTGTATCAATTTTAAATTTATTTGCATTACGTCAGCTACAAGTATTTAGTCATCGTGTTGTTAGAAGGTAACTTACTCTTGGGCTTTCGAGATAACTTTTTTCAATTAGGTTATTGGTTTTGAACGTTGGTGTTTAGTGGGGGTTGTAATGAATATAGGAAAATTAATCAGCAAAATCTTGCTTGGTAGTGCTGTTATTTTCAGCTCAATGGCCCATGCTGAAGACATTGAACTGTACGTTAATCATAATGTAAAGCTCGATGAGAAACCCCGTGTTCTGATAGTTTTCGATACCTCAGGTAGTATGGCATTCTCAACAAGCTCAGGTTTTAACTGTGGTTTTTCGTATGGGCGATATATTCTTTGCCCTGATAGCCGGTTAGGTATCGCTCAAGATGCTATAACTAATTTAATTGATGGAAATGACGATATAGATTTTGGCTTAATGCGTTTTAATGGACTTGATGGGGGATATGTTCTTGCGGGTATCGGTTCTTCTAACTCTTTTCTAAAGCAAACGATTGCTACATTACCTGCTAATGGGGGGACGCCCTTAACCGAAACACTCTGGGAAGCTTATTTGTATATCACTGGGAAAAGCCTTTACTACGGTGCAAAGGTGGCTGAGGCGCTACGTGATAATTCAATTGAGAACAAAACGGTTTCAGGTCCATGGTGGAATCGTTACTATACCTATTCATACATCTCTCCCTTTGATAATACAGAAGAAGTTAAACGCTGTGACCATTCTGTAAATGTTATCTACATGACTGATGGCGACCCTAGCTCAGGTTCGGATAATGAACAAGATGGCACTATCAGTAATCTGTATCAATCGTATTTTGGCCGCTATTTGGGCGACTCCGATCGTATCGCGGGTGTATACCTCCACAAGCTTGCGCAAATAATTCATGGCTCGGAAAATGTTAAAGTTGACTTATTTCCTTCGACTAGTGAGATCCATGAGACAGGCCGCGTTTATACTATCGGATTTGGAAGTGGTATGAGCGAAAACGGTAAGCGTTTACTGTCTGAGACAGCAAAGTTAGGGGGGGGGAAATACCTTCACGCAAATACTGCTGATCAGCTTTCTGATGCACTAAAAAATACGATAACTCAAATTAGGGAAGTGAACGATAGTTTTACCTCTCCTTCTGTTGCGAGTAACAATGTTGACCAAACACGTAGCAGAGAGTCGATTTATTATGCGATGTTTTATCCTAAAACTGGGGCTCGTTGGCGCGGAAATTTGAAAAAATTAAAAGTGTCTGGCGACAAAATCACTGATAAAGATGGAAAACCTGCTTTAAATGAAGATGGCCTAATTGATAAAAATGCGAAAACATTTTGGTTACCAAGTGGCGAAGGAGCAGATGGTAGCTCAGTAGAACTCGGTGGGGTGAATGCATATTTGGCACTTCAAGATAGCGTTCCTTATGCACAGGGAAGGCGGGTTATATTATCAAATCTAAAAGGGAATGTACTACGTCATTTTTCTGGTTGGAATGCAATAGATTACTACGGTAGTGTTGAAAAGGCAGCTGAAGCATTTGGTGTTAGTGGGGCAACCAGACAAGAGTTGTATGATCTTGCTTTCTGGTCGCGTGGTGTAGATGTAGATGATGAAGATAAAGATGGATCTACCAGTGATTCGCGTAATGACATATTCGGTGATCCATTGCATTCAAAACCCGTAACGATTGATTACGGTAATGATGATATCCGAATTTTAATTGGCACTAATGCTGGGTACTTGCATATGTTCCAAGATAAAAATGATGTATTAAGCGAAAGTTGGGCATTTATACCTAGAAGTCTATATAAAATTATTAAGCCGCTACGTGATAATCAAGCAGACACAAAAGTCTATGGTGTAGACGGACCTATCTCTGTTTTCTTTGATGATAAAAATGGAGACGGTGTTGTTAATGATAGTGATCGTGTTTGGGCATTCTTTGGTTTAAGACGAGGCGGTAATTATTATTATGGCCTTGATATTACAAATCCTAATTCTCCTAAATTATTGTGGGATGAGCCTATCAAAGGGGGAACTGGTGACTTTTTAGAGCTTGGTCAAACCTGGTCAAAGCCAATCGTAACCTACATTAATTTAGCAGGTTATGAGGACCGCCCTGTATTAGTTTTTGGGGGCGGATATGACACAAATAAAGATAATGTTTCGCGCTCCAATGATAGTAAAGGGCGGGGTATATTTATTGTTGATGCGCAAACAGGTAAGAAAATTTGGGCTCTGACTCCAACTGAAAATGGCTTTTTAGGAAAGCACAGCATTGCTTCTGATATTAGCATTCTTGATTCAGATTATGATGGCTATGTAGATAGATTGTATGCAGCGGATACAGGTGGAGATATATGGCGTGTTGATATGCCCTCAAATAACCCTAATGATTCACAAAAACCATGGACGCATTTTAAATTAGCGAGCCTAGGTGGTGCTTTGTCTACTCAAGATCGTCGTTTTTTCTATAAACCAATGATTGCTCGTACAATGTTCAGCAAAGTATCAGAAACCACTTTTGAAGGGAAAACGATTAAAACGCGAATTGATACGCCATTTGACGCAGTATTAATTGGTAGCGGAAACCGCGCTAAGCCTCTTTCTTCGACAGCCAACGATCAACTTTTTATGATCCGTGATATTAATACCGTGACAAAATCATTTAAAGGTGCTGATGTACCTGACGTGATCACTCAAGCAGACTTAATGAATGTAGATTCGGATCCTTTTGGCAAAGCTATTGACGATGTCGAAAAATTCACAGAACTAGAAGTAACGCTCGGGGAGTTTAAAGGTTGGTACTATAACTTGCCGGCTTCGGGAGAAAAGTCACTAGCTGCAAGTACGGTTATTGGTGGTGTAGCTTATTTTACTAGCTTTTCTCCTGCGACAGCCACTGCAAATCAATGTTCACTGACTGGTGGGTCTGGCGGTCTTTATGCTTTTCATTTACATTATGGCACCAAAGTCTATGACAGTTTAAAATTCACAACTTCGAACGATGTTCCAGACACGCCTCAACTTTATTTTGGCGTTGGTGATAGTTGTGTCGATGGAAATAGCGATGGTTTTTGTGATGACAATACTAGCGAAAAAGTGAGAGAACAAAGCCAGTTTTTATCGATTGGACCTGGAGTTAAGGGCGCTCAAAACCCATTCAAAGTACAAGAAATCTTAGGCCCTGGGTTAACAATTGAAAACGGTAAAATAAAACTTGTTAGTGATAAAGTGCCAATTGGTTTTGGTTTTAAAACCCAACAGATGTATATTTATAAACAAGAAAAACGTGATCTAACTTACTAGTAAAAATTAATTAATTTGATTATTCGCTGCAGTGCTAAAGTTTGATTATGGTTTTATTGCTACATTTTTTTACCTTTTAGAAAGGTATAAAAATAAAGTTAATTGCAATCATAAAAAACTGAACCTATTATAATCAAATGTATAGCGAGTCTTTGAGAAATATTTGATGGGTATAAAATATATAAGATCAAGAAAGAAAAATAAGCAGTTAGGTTTTACCTTAATTGAACTAATGATTACGGTTGCTATTTTAGGAATTATAGCAAGTATTGCGCTACCTAATTATTTCGAATATGTTAAGCGTGCAGCAAGAAGTGAAGCTGTTACTGCTTTATTAGATATAGCAAATAAGCAGGAGCAATACTTTGCGGATAATCGTCAATACGCTACCACATTTGATCAACTTGGCTTAAACGATACCACGGAAAATGGTTATTACCGGTTAAGGCTGGAAGTTAATAACACTGTCGGCCGCGCAGTTTTCTATGCATCAGCTATTGCAATTGCAGGCCCCCCTGCCAAAGATACTGAATGTACAAGATTAATAATAGACGACCGTGGTATTCAGCGTCATGGAGGCTCTGCAGCGTCTACTGATGTTTGCTGGGGTCGCTAATTAGCTTATTGCTGACATTTATCAGTATCTATTACTTTCACCCTGCCAACATTATTTACCGATATAGCAAGCCCACTTAGGCTTGCTTCTTTGTATTCAGGACAATAAACAAAAGTCCCATTATTGAGTCCCATCAGTCTTCCATTAGGTAAAAAGGTTAGTGCATTGCGTTTGTTATAAGTGAGCATATCAAGCTTATTGATTGCCTCAAACTGTACTATTTTAGTGTCATTACTATCAAACACGCCAATCTGTCCATGATCGATAAAGACAGTGAGTTTTTTATGCCAGAATTGATAGTTACACTGGTTATTGTGTAATGCACAAAACGTGACATACGCATTGTTTGCTTGTGCATTTAAGCGGCTAATAGCGACTGCGCGTTTAATAAGATGTATTTGATTATCTAGACGGTTTTGCGCTAAGAAAGGTTTTAAATCGAACAATGCAAGGTTTAAAAGTATCGAAACAACCGATACCATTATTAAAACCTCAATGAGTGTTGCGCCAAGTACTCGACAATAAAAGAGATGTGTCTTCATCCTTGAAGACTCCCTATTGATATATTTTATTTAAATATAGATGTACCTAAAATCATGTCAAGTGTTTATTTAATTACATTTGAGGTTTGTATCACCAAGATAAAACGCACTACCTGATTTGTTTATTAGAAGGGCTTTATTATTGTCATTATTATTAGGATTTGGACAGTATACAAAAGTTCCCACTTGAGTAAGTATACTACCACTGGTATCGAAAATAATTTGTTCGCCACCATTATAAGTGATCACATCCTTATTGCTAGGCGGAGGAAGCATCCTGTAGACCTCGTCACCATAATAAGGTTCGTACCATTGAATTACATTACGTGGAAATCTTTCTTTATCGTTACTAAACATAAAGATAACTTGTTCTTGTGCGTTATTTTTTGACAGAGGGTGGCAGATACTCACTTGGTCCCTTTTTATGCGGCTTTCCCAGCCCTTACATACAGTTACTTGGGTATCTGTACTAACAGCTTTAGCCCGGGCAAAACTAATTATCCGCTGCAAGTCGAGTAAGTAATTTTCTGCTCTATTTCTTTCTAATGTATCTGAGCTGTCCCATAACGCAATTGTGGCAACAATGCCGACAATCGCAACTGCTATCATTAATTCTAAAAGCGTGAAGCCTTTATGTTTCCTGTTGTTTTTCATTGCTTGTACCTCACTTACAAGTAGTTTAATAATAATATCACGCTTTGTTTATAGTGCACCTATTTGTTCAGTTTGTTTGCTATGCTGACATGGATTGTCTAAAATCGAGGCAAATATGTTTTAAACTAACTGGTTACTATGAAAAAAATAGAAGCAATTATAAAACCCTTTAAGCTTGATGATGTTCGTGAAGCGTTGTCAGATGTGGGTATCACAGGAATGACGGTTAGCGAAGTTAAGGGCTTTGGCCGTCAAAAGGGGCACACTGAGCTTTACCGCGGTGCTGAGTACATGGTCGATTTTTTACCGAAAGTTAAACTTGATATTGTACTTAGCGATGAAGATGTTGATAGAGCGATTGAAGTGATCGTTAAAACATCGCAAACAGGTAAAATTGGCGATGGTAAAATCTTTGTCACTGATGTGGAACGTGTAGTACGTATTCGTACCGCCGAAGAAGATGAAGATGCGATTTAATTAGTATACCCAAGCCACCTCAAGATGCAGAATTCAGCGATTCACAGGTGCTTAATATCAAGGCGTTACTTTGCAAGAATGGTAGTCCCTTTTAAGAAGTAACAACGATGAGAGTAAGTGCCTGTGAGCGCCCAAAGGGTTGGTTTAAAAGCGATTTATACTGCGTTATTGATTTTAACAATAGAACCACTATAACTTGCAATCAATGCCTTGCCTAAATCGCTTTTAACTCCAACTGAAACTCGCACCTTGAGGTGGTTTGGGTATATTCGATCGCAAACATTAAAAAAGGCGCCTATGGCGCCTTTTTTAATGTAAATGTGATGGATTAACGTTTATTCGCTTCACGCGTTGCTTTAGCATGCGCGCTTAGCTCAGGTAAGCCGAGTTTGTCGTAACTTTTTTCCATGATTTCTAAAGCTTGATCTAAGTAGCTGCTTTGTGAGTAATGCTCAACTACATATTTGCCACGGTTAGCGGCAGCAAGATATGCTTCGCGTTCATAGTAATATTCAGCCACTTTTAACTCGTAGCGCGCCATTTTGTTGAGAAGCCACACTAAACGTTTTTTTGCTTCTGGCGCATAAGCGCTATTAGGATAGCGTTTTAATAATGTTGATAAGTCAGTGAAAGCAACACGGGTACGATTTGCATCTCTATCCGCACGGTCTACGCCAAAATACTCTTGGAAAGCATTTTGGTCTGCTTTAATGTTCACTAAGCCACGCATGTAGTACATGTAATCTAAATCTTTGTGGTTTGGGTTCAAGCGAATAAAGCGGTCAATAGTTGCAAGTGCTTGTTCAGTATTACCTGCTTGATAGTGAGCATACACTAGGTCCATTTGTACTTGCTTTGATAGCGGACCAAAAGGATAGCGAGAGTCAATAGCACTCAACAACTCAATTGCTCGAGCGTATAAGCCTGAATCTAATGTTTGTTTCGCATCTTCATATAAAGCTTGCGCAGATTTATTAGGAACGCGTTGGATATCTTCTTGATCTGGTGCTGACGAGCAAGCCCCTAAACCAAGTACTGTAACTGAAAAAACAATGGCGAACGCACGTTTCCCTATTTTATTTATCATTTTATTTATTACCTTCGATGTCTTCGGCTAGGCCAACAGAGGAAAACCGAGTAAACTATACGTATTATACAATGCTTAATAAAGCGATTCTAACCCAGTCGAGCACAGCTTGCACTGGTAAATTGGGTAAAGTTACTAATGTCAGAGCAAATTTCTCTCCAAGCCGAGGTTCCAATAGACCTTGGCGGTAAACGTCTAGACCAAGTATTGGCGCAATTGTTCCCTGATTATTCGCGTTCACGGATAAAAACATGGATTTTGGATGACAAAATCACGGTAAACGGCGAAATATTGAACACGCCTCGCGAAAAATTACTCGGTGGCGAAATGGTCAGTGTAGAAACAACCATTGAGGCTCCTCGAGAATATGAGGCACAAAATATCAAATTAAACATCGTTTATGAAGACGATGATATATTAGTTATAAATAAACCGATGGGGCTAGTTGTTCACCCTGGTGCAGGTAACCCTGATGGTACTGTTTTAAATGCTTTACTTCATCATTACCCAGACATTATCAATGTGCCACGTGCCGGTATTGTCCATCGTCTAGATAAAGACACCACAGGTTTAATGGTGGTTGCTAAAACTATTCCCGCGCAAACACATTTAGTGACGGCATTGCAAAAGCGCGAAAACTTCACCCGTGAATACGAAGCAATTTGTAATGGCACTATGACTGCAGGTGGTATGGTTGAAAAACCAATTGGCCGTCATGCAACAAAGCGTACTCATATGGCTGTTCATGAAATGGGCAAACCAGCGATAACGCACTACCGTGTTGCAGAAAAATTCCGTGCTCACACGCGCTTACGTTTACGCTTAGAAACAGGTCGTACTCACCAAATTCGTGTGCACATGGCTTATTTGAATCACCCATTAGTTGGCGATCAACTTTATGGTGGTCGTCCGCGTCCGCCTAAGGGCGCAACACCTGAACTGTTCCAAATGCTACGCGACTTTAAACGCCAAGCATTACATGCAGTTAAGCTTTCTATCGCGCATCCTATAACGGGTGAGTTAATGACATGGCAAGCGCCAATTCCAGATGATATGGCAGCGATGACAGAAGCTCTTCGTGCTGATACTAAAGCAAACCCAAATATCGAGTTTTAAGCATTATGATCACACCAGCATGGACAGCCCCAAAAACTGTTAGCGCACTGAGTACCACCCGACAGGGCGGTGTATCCGTTGCACCCTTTGATAGTTTTAATATGGGTTTACATGTTGGTGATGATGAGCAAGCCGTGCTTGCAAATCGCGCGTTACTTACAAATCAGCTGCCAAACCCTGCTGTGTGGTTGAACCAAACACATAGCAGCGAAGTGGTGGTGATTGATGAAAGGTCTGAGCTAAGTGAGTTGCGCTCTGCTGACGCACTTTATACTCGTTTAGTAAAACAACCGCTTGCGATAATGACCGCAGATTGCTTACCCGTACTATTTTGCTCGGCTTCGGGTAATGAAGTTGCTGCAGCACACGGCGGATGGCGAGGCTTAGCTCAGGGCATTTTAGCTAATACAGTGGCACATTTTAAAGCAAAACCAAGCGAGATAATTGTTTGGCTTGGCCCTGCTATTGGCCCATCACAATTTGAAGTGGGCCCAGAAGTAAAAGAATGCTTTTGTGAATTGAATCCTGAGCATCAAAGCGCATTTAAAGTTAAGGGCAATAAGTATTTAGCGGATATTTACCTGCTCGCACGTCAACAATTAACACAATTAGGTGTAATAAACGTTTACGGTGGTGAGCATTGTACCGTCACTGATAAATCACAGTTTTTCTCTTATCGCCGCGACGGGCAAACTGGCCGCATGGCTAGCTTGATCTGGCGCAATTAATACGCCTTTTTTGCGATTAAATTTTCTTCTTTACTTGAACAAATCACTAAGCATACCCATTAATTAAGCAATTAGATTTTTTAATAGGTAAACCCTTATGCGTTTAGATAGATTTACAAGTAAATTTCAATCTGCGCTTTCAGATGCGCAGTCATTAGCACTTGGGCGCGATCATCAATTTATTGAGCCTGTGCATTTAATGTATTCATTGCTTCAGCAAAATGGTTCAAGTGTGCGTGCACTACTTGCGCAAGCAGGTGTGAGTGCTGATGAGTTAAACACCAAGTTATCCCAAGAAATTGAGAAGCTGTTTAAAGTTGAAGGTATTGGTGGTGATGTTCAGCTGTCAAATAACCTGATTTCGTTAATCAACTTGTGTGATAAATATGCCCAAAAGCGCAAAGATAAATTCATTTCGAGTGAGTTATTTGTCCTTGCTGCGTGTGACGATAAAGGTCCACTTGGGGATATTTTCAAAGCACTGAATATTACTTCTAGCAAAATTGAAGCCGCAATCGAAGCTATTCGTGGTGGCCAAAAAGTTGATGATCCCAATGCTGAAGAAACCCGTCAGGCATTAAAAAAGTTCACCATCGATTTAACTGAGCGAGCAGAGCAAGGCAAGCTTGACCCTGTTATTGGCCGTGATGACGAAATTCGTCGCACTATTCAAGTATTACAACGCCGCACTAAAAATAATCCGGTGTTAATTGGTGAGCCGGGTGTAGGTAAAACGGCGATTGCTGAAGGTCTTGCGCAGCGAATTATCAACGGTGAAGTACCTGAGGGCTTAAAAAACAAGCGAGTATTATCGCTCGATTTAGGTGCGTTGGTTGCCGGTGCTAAATACCGTGGTGAATTTGAAGAGCGTTTAAAATCAGTTTTGAATGAACTTGCCAAAGAAGAAGGCCAAGTCATCCTCTTTATCGATGAAATCCATACTATGGTAGGCGCTGGGAAAACAGATGGCGCGATGGATGCGGGTAATATGTTAAAGCCTGCACTTGCCCGTGGTGAGTTACATTGCGTTGGTGCCACAACACTTGATGAGTATCGTCAATACATCGAAAAAGATGCTGCACTTGAACGCCGCTTCCAAAAAGTATTTGTTGATGAACCGTCGGTTGAAGACACCATCGCAATTTTACGTGGTTTAAAGGAGCGTTATGAGCTGCATCATTCAGTTGATATTACCGATCCCGCTATTGTTGCTGCGGCGCAGCTGTCGCATCGTTACATCAGCGATCGCCAATTACCAGATAAGGCGATTGATTTAATTGATGAAGCGGGTTCTTCAATTCGTTTGCAAATTGACTCAAAACCAGAGTCTTTAGATAAACTTGAGCGACGTATTATTCAGTTAAAGCTTGAAGACAATGCGTTGGCGAAAGAAAAAGATGAAGCGAGCCAAAAACGCCGCACCGAAATGCAAGAGTTGATCACTGAACTTGAAGCTCAATACCGTGAATTAGACGAAGTGTGGAATGCTGAGAAGGCCTCATTGCAAGGCACGCAAGTAATCAAAGCTGAGCTTGAACAGGCGCGTCTTGATTTAGAAGTGGCACGTCGTGCCAGCGACTTACAACGCATGTCTGAGCTGCAATATGGTCGTATCCCTGAGCTTGAACGCAAACTTGACCTTGCTTCACAAGCCGAAATGCAAGAAATGAGTTTGCTTAAAAATCAAGTCGGTGAAGATGAAATTGCGGAAATTTTATCGCGTTGGACAGGTATTCCAGTATCGAAAATGCTGCAAGGTGAACGCGAAAAGCTACTGCAAATGGAAGATCAATTACACCACAAAGTGATTGGTCAAGATGAAGCCGTTGTGGCTGTTGCTAATGCAATACGTCGCTCTCGCGCAGGACTTGCTGATCCAAATCGCCCAATCGGTTCATTCTTATTCTTAGGTCCAACAGGGGTGGGTAAAACAGAGCTGACTAAAGCTCTTGCTAGCTTTATGTTTGACACCGAAGATGCCATGGTGCGCATTGATATGTCGGAGTTTATGGAAAAGCACTCGGTTGCACGTTTAGTGGGTGCGCCTCCTGGTTATGTCGGCTACGAAGAGGGTGGCTATTTAACTGAAGCTGTACGCCGTCGTCCGTATTCAGTTATTTTATTGGATGAGGTCGAAAAAGCGCACCCAGATGTATTTAACATTTTGCTGCAAGTCCTTGATGATGGTCGCTTAACGGATGGTCAGGGTCGTACCGTTGATTTTAAAAATACGGTGATCATTATGACCTCTAACTTAGGCTCAGATATTATTCAAGAGCAAGCCGGTTCAAATGATTATGCGACGTTAAAAGAAAAAGTAATGGGCGTATTGGTGAGTCAGTTCCGTCCTGAGTTTATTAACCGAATCGACGAAACTGTGGTATTCCACCCGCTTGCTAATGAGCATATTAAAGAAATCGCCGATATTCAATTAAGCAAGCTACGCGAGCGCTTAACAGAAAAAGGCTACATTCTTGAAGTAACGGATGCAGCATTAGATCGTATCGCTGAAAGTGGCTTTGATCCTGTTTATGGTGCAAGACCGCTAAAACGTGCTATTCAACACACCATTGAAAACCCATTAGCACAGCGCTTGTTAGGGGGCGATTATCAACCTGGTGCCATTATTCATATTGACGCCGATGAAAATGGCCTTGTTTTCTCAAGTCGTTAATATGCTTTAAAAGCAAAAAGCCGCATTAATACAATGCGGCTTTTTTGTATTAACTAAGTTTAAACCTTAAACGTTAACAGCATATCATTTACTTTGCGTGAACCTTCAACCAGCCCTGCAGCGTCTTTAGCGACGTTGTAGCTAAGTTTTAAGTTTTCCTCACTGTGTTCTTTGATGCTGTCGACATTTTCGCGAATATCAGCGCTCACAACTTGTTGCTCTTCAGCTGCTGTCGAAATTTCTGCAGCAAGACCTGAAATTTCATTTATTTGCGCAAAAATACTCGCTAACTCAGTTTTAGTATGGGCCGTTGTATTAACACAACTATCAGCTTGCGTTTTAGTTGACTGCATTACTTTCGACCAGCTAAACAAGGTATCTTGAATTTCTTTTATTGAGCTGTGAATTTGTGATGTAGCATTTTGAGTGCGTGATGAAAGCGCACGTACCTCATCAGCTACAACCGCAAAACCACGACCATGTTCACCGGCGCGAGCTGCTTCAATTGCTGCGTTGAGCGCTAATAAATTTGTTTGTTCAGCAATACCTTCAATCTCACTCATTACTTGGCCAATTTTGTCTGCTTCGCTGGCAAGAGAGTTAGCGGTGCTCGCTGCTTGCTCAACTTGGTTAGCCAGATCAGACACCATAGAGCTATTTTCTTCAATGTGAAGTTTTATATCATTACAGCTTTGGTACGTTGTATTGACTTTCTCAGCAGTGTGGTGAGTGTTTGCAGATATTTCACCAATAGTTGTACTCATCTGACTCATCGCAGCGGCAATATCACTTAAACGATGACCCTGTGCAGCAATTCCTTGCTCTGTTAGCGATGATTGCTTATCTAGGTTGGTGGCAATATCTTTAAATGAGTAGGTAGAGTCTTTAACACGGCCAAGTACGGTACGTAGCTTAGCAAATAACATTTGCTGATTATAAGTCGCAATACTAAATGGGTGGGAGCCCGAATACACATAACGAGATACCGAGTCAAACTCAGCACGCTGCTGTTTTAAATGGCTAGGCGTTACAATGAGTTCGTCATAATTGAGTGCAAAAAGTGCTGCAATGAGGGCAGCTGCAGCTAAGGCAACAATCCATGACGTAGTAAGCGCTAAAGCAACAATGCCAGCAACTAATAATACCGTAGAAAATGTTTGTCTTAGCGAAATATTTTCACGAAATGACGCGACAGACTTGCCATTATTAATTTTAGTGTAAAGCGCCATTGCACGAGTTTTTAACTGTTCAGATGGTTTTGTTCGCACTGACTGATAGCCAACGAGCTGACCGTGTTCGTATATAGGTGTTACAAACGCATCAACCCAATAGTAGCGACCATCTTTACAGAGGTTTTTTACCATGCCACGCCATGAATGGCCTTGCTTTAGTTTTTCCCACATCTCTTTAAATGCCGCTTTTGGCATATCTGGGTGGCGTACTATATTGTGGTTTTTCCCGAGTAACTCCTCTTCGGTATAACCAGCAATGGTACAAAATTCCTTATTTACGTATGTGATGATGCCGCGTAAATCTGTTGTAGAGACAAGCTCTTGATGTTCGGAGTATGTCACTTCTTGATTGATTATTTCTTGCCCACGACGCATATGAGTCCTTGAAATGTACTTTTTTATGGTGTGCGGATTATAGTCTCAGAAAAATGTAAGGGAAGGGGGAACATATTGATAACTGTTAAAGTTTTAAAAATTTCACCTTTCCCTTGATCTAAAACAATATCTTGCGAGAATTATTGTGTTTAGCCTCACCTTTTCATATTAGGCAAAAGGTCTAATGTTCACAAGTTAGTGATAAAAATTATACAGATGAATAGATTTAGCATTAATTAAGTGCCACTAAAGCAATTGTATAATGCTATTCACAATGGCAAGATTGTGCTTCAAGTGGTGAGGTGGTAATTGAATGTTATTTTTCGCACTTGAGTAATTATTTTTTGCCCCCATACCCTTAGGATTACAGCCACGCGGCTCGAGGAAGCATTTTTGATAAAACATGATTTAAATAAAACGCTAGAAGCGTTAACGGCACAATTTCCTAACGCAATTAATGGGATTAAACGTGGTATCGAGCGAGAAGCATTAAGGATCAAACCAAATGGTGTTATCTCAGGGCAAGGTCATCCACAAGGCGTTGGTAGCGCTTTAACCAATGATCATGTCACCACTGACTTTTCAGAATCGTTATTAGAATTTATTACTCCAGTGAGCACCTCAGCTGAGGAAACCCTAGCTCAACTTAAAGACTTACAAAAGTTCACCTTATCTCAAATGGGTGACGAACTACTGTGGCCGATTAGTATGCCATGCTTTATTGAGCACCAAGATGATATCGTACTAGCTCAGTTTGGTGATTCAAATATCGGCCGTATGAAAACTCTTTACCGAGAAGGGTTGAAAAATCGCTATGGTAGTATGATGCAAGCGATTGCGGGTGTTCATTTCAATATTTCCTTTCCTGAAAGCTTATGGCAAAGCCTGTATAGTTTAAACGGCAGCCAAGGCACACTTGCAGATTCAATTTCGAATGGTTACTTAGGGCTCATTCGCAACTTTAAGCGCGAGTTATGGTTAATTAGTTTCTTATTTGGCGCTTCGCCTGCGTTGTGTAATTCTTTCTTGCAGGGTCGTCAAACAGACTTACCGTTTAAGAAACTAGGTAAAGGCACACTTTATTTAGAAGTCGGTACGGCACTGCGATTAGGCAACCTTGGTTATACTAATAGCGCACAATCGTCTTTACGAGTTATGTACAATTCATTAGAAGAATATGTAGCAGGTTTAAAAGAAGCGATTCATACGCCATCAGACCTATATGGTCACCTTGATGACTACCGTAGTGAGCAGCCAAAACAACTGAACAAAAATATTCTACAAATTGAAAATGAATTTTACTCACCGATACGTCCTAAACGTAATGCAGCCTCAGGAGAAACACCTACTGATGCCTTGTTACGAGGTGGGATCGAGTATATAGAAGTACGCGCGCTAGATGTTAACCCATTCAGTGAAACCGGTATTGATTTACAGCAAATTCGCTTTTTAGACGTATTTTTGACCTATTGTTTATTGTCTGAGTCTCCAGAAATGGATTGGCAGGAACAAAAGTTAAGTACAGCTAATCTTGATGCGGTTGTAAATGAAGGCCGAGACCCTGAGCTTACGTTGAATAAGCAAGGTGAAAAGGTTCTGCTTGTTGACTGGGCTGAATCTATATTTACTAATCTAGCTGCTGTGGCTAACTATATGGATAACGCATATGGTGTGAGCTATTACAGCGAAACAATCGCAGAGCTTGCAAGTTGGGTCAAAAACCCTAATAAAACTTTCTCTGGTCGATATGTCAGTGCACTTGCAAAAGAAAATCAAGATAATGGTCTTTTTGCCTTAACACTTGCGCAAAAATATAAGCAAAACCATGTCGAGGCTGATTATCAATTTTATGATCATGCATTTTTGACTAAACAGGCATCTGATTCAGTGCTTAAAGAGCGAGAAGTAAAAGCAGCAGACAAGCTATCTTTTACTGCGTTTTTAGATGATTATTTTGCTAAAGCTTAATAAGGTGAGTACATAAAAAAACGCAGCCTAGGGAGGCTGCGTCAAAGATTCTTCAGGGATGAAACAATGCTATACTGCTGCATTCATAAGTTCAGACTGACCTGATGAGAAAAAGTTCAGCGAGATACATAAAAAAATGAAAAAAAGTTTAATTATTTTATCGCTGGCCGCTTTAATGGCGGGTTGCGCAACGGCTCCTCCAGAGCAACCTCATGATATTTGTAAGATTTTTGAGGAAAAGCCTGACTGGTACTACGATGCGCGTGATGCGCAAGAAAAGTGGGGCTCACCTAAACACGTACTCATGAGTATGATGTATCAAGAAAGCTCATTTCGCCATGATGCAGCGCCACCTATGGAATATTTCTTATGGGTCATTCCTATTGGCCGAGCCAGTTCAGCGTATGGATACTCGCAAGCAAAAACGCCAACTTGGTCAGATTACATTCGCGAAACTGGTAATAGTGGGGCAGACAGAGACGATTTTGATGATGCGATAGACTTTATGGCTTGGTTTGTTTATAAAACTCATAAAGTAAACGGAATATCAAAATGGGACGCCTACGCGCAGTACTTGAATTACCATGAAGGGTGGGGCGGCTATAAACGCGGTACTTATAAAAGTAAAAAGTGGTTGATGAGTGTTGCCAATAAAGTAAAACACCGAGCTAGCCGGTATGGCGCACAACTTAAAAAGTGCGAAGCTGATCTAGATAAAAACTGGTTTGAACGCTTATTTAGTTAAGGTTTTCATATTAAAAAGCCCGCATCAATATGCGGGCTTTTTAATGGTTATTTACCAGGGAACTGGTGTATATGCACATCGCGTTGTGGGAACGGAATGGTAATATCTTCAGCATCAAATGCTATTTTCACACGTTCGTATAAACCAAAATAGACTGGCCAATAATTGTCTGTTTCAACCCAAGCCCAAACGAGCATACCAATATGGCTCTCACCATGTTGACTGACATGTACAACCGGCTTTTTCTCTTCGATATTTTTCAAAACTAGATCATAGTCATTTAATACCTTCATTAACACATCACGGGCTTTATGTACGTCATCGCCGTAGCTGATACCAAATTCAATCGCAACCCGGTGTAATGGCTCTGAGAACTTATTCTTAACGCAACCATTTGAAAGAGTGCCATTAGGAATAATAATTTTTTCATTATCATAGGTAAGTAAAACGGTAACAAAAATTTGAATTTCAACTACTGTGCCCATATAGCCTTGGGCTTCAATAACATCACCCACTTTAAAAGGCTTAAAGAACAGGATAAGCACACCACCTGCAAAGTTAGCAAGACTGCCTTGTAAGGCCATTCCAACGGCCAAACCGGCTGCACCAAGCATTGCAATAAATGAAGTAGTTTCAATTCCTATCATTGACGCAACTGAAATTAGCAGAAGTACTTTTAAAATGACCGAAATAAATGACACCAAAAAGTGTGTAAGTCCCACTTCAAACTTAACCTTGGTCATTGATTTTTCAGCCATATTTGAGATACGACCGATAAGCCACCACCCAACTATTAAAACAACAATAGCGAGAATGAATTTAGGTCCATAGAGTAGCAGTAGCTCAATTGCTTGATTATAAATGTTTTCGATCGATATTTCGTCCATGATTGCTCCTTATTAAATGCGGCAGTTAAATAGCTACTAATAGTAGCCGAAACACTAGCGGTTTGCGGGAGCGTACGTTGTAAATATGAAACTTCAGAAAGGAAATAAGAATTTAGATACAAAAAAGGAGTGGATGACCACTCCTTTTTGTTGAAAATTAATGATGATTAAGTAGTACGCTTACTTGGCAGTACTTTAACAAGTTTAACCATGTTTTCTTTAACTTCGAGAACTTCGATTGGATAGCCAGCAATACGCAAACTGAGGTTTGAGTCTGGGATATCTTCTAAATATTCAACTATTAAACCACTCAGGGTCTTCGGCCCATCAATTGGTAGCTCCCAACCCATTTCTTTATTTAAATCGCGAATATTAGCACCGCCATCTACAAGTACTGAGCCATCATCTTGCTCGGTGACTTCCTCACTTGGTGTACGCGTTTGCGTTGTTGTGAAATCACCCACTACTTCTTCTAAGATATCTTCAAGTGTTACTAAGCCTTGAATATCGCCATATTCATCAACCACTAAACCAATACGTTCTTTCGATTGCTGGAACTTAAGTAGTTGCGTGTTTAGTGATGTGCCTTCAGGAATGAAGTAAATTTCACGAACTGCACGTAACAATGACGGTTTATCAAATTGTTCTTTAGTTAATAGGCGCAGTGCATCACGTGAGTGAATAAAGCCAACAGCATCATCAATTTGGTCACGATATAACAGTACGCGTGTGTGCTGTGCATGAGTAAGCTGGCGGCTGATAAGTTTCCAATCGTCATTAATATCAATCGCAACGATTTCGTTGCGTGGGATCATGATATCTTCAACCGTAACTTGTTCTAAATCTAAAATTGAAGTTAGCATGCTTTGGTGGCGGGCAGGTAAAAGAGCACCTGATTCGTTCACCACGGTTTTTAATTCTTCTTTACTTAGGCTATGTTCTTCAATTTGTGCTGTGGTAATACCAAACAAACGCAACATGCCGTTGGTCATCCAGTTAACGATAACCACAAATGGGAAAAGTATTTTTAACAGCCCTTTGAGCACGATTGAGCTTGGAAAAGCGACTTTCTCTGGATAAAGCGCGGCAAGTGTCTTTGGTGTTACTTCGGCAAAGATTAAAACAACCAGCGTTAGCGCGCCGGTAGCTATTGCGATACCAAGATCACCATACAGGCGAATACCAATGATTGTTGCAACCTGTGCTGCGGCAATATTAACTAAGTTGTTACCAATCAAGATCAGACCAATAAGTCTGTCAGGGCGACTTAACAGTTTGCTGACGCGCTTCGCTGCACGGTGATCTTCTTTAGCAAGATGACGCAGGCGAATGCGGTTAATTGACATAATCCCAGTTTCAGAACCAGAAAAATAAGCAGAAATAAGTATCAATAATCCCAATACAATAAACAGGGTACTAGTCGATATGTCGTCCAACGATGGATCCTTTTTTTATAAATCAGTGCATATTAAGCTAGAGACAGCTTGCTGAGTCAAGTTAAAACTTATTTAGAATCACTTCTTGAATGAAACGGCTGCCAAAATAAGCAAGTGACAAGACAAATGCGGCTATCATGATCGAAAACACAACAGGCTTACCACGCCAGCCTTTACGCAAATGTCCAACAGTGACCACAGTAAAAATCAACCAGGCTACTAACGATAACACTGTTTTATGGATAAACTCACTTGCAAACATCCCCTCTAAGAAGATAAACCCAGAAAGCAGTGCAAAGGTAAGTAAGATAGTGCCTAACGTCAGTAACTGGTACAGCTGACGCTCAACCACCATTAATGGGGGAAGATGGCTATGTACAATCGCCAAGTCTTTGCGTTTTAAACGCTTGTCGATAAAATAAAACTGCACAGCATATAAAGTGGCGATGATTAGTACACAGTAAGCTAATAGAGATAACGAAATATGTGTTACCAAGCCGAGCTCAACATTTATTGATTGTAAAATAACGTGATGTGGAATAAATAAGCTGGCGAGCGTTAGTATGGCTGCAAAACCGTAGACTACAGGTAATAAAAGGGTCGCAGGAAATTTAAGTGACACGGCCGTTACCGACACCACAATGACCCAGCAGGTCAATAAGGCAACGTTTACAATGCTTAGGTCTTGGCCATCAGCGCGAAAAACAGAGTTCACCAACAGTAGCATATGAGCAAGAATAGCAACGGTGCTCAAAATCACGGTGAGTTTCTGGCTTGGACCTTGTTTGTGAAAAAGGCGTGAAAGCACATGCGATGTCGCTAACACATAAAACAAACTAGCAATAATTGTTAAACTAATAATCATCGTATTATGGCCACTTAATTTATTCGATAAATCCTTGTCTCATTGATGCCATTGTATTTTATAGCAAGGCAAAAGCATAGAGTTTGTAAAAAGAAACTCAAACAGCGCACTTGAATACTGTATTGTCGGCCATCATTTACGGTATACTGCTAGGAATTAAATTTTAATATTGCCTTTATTGCCGAATAAACTGTACGTTTTACAAGCAATTTAGGTGAAACTCGTTTTATCGGAAACTTTACATGTTTGAGAATCTCCAAGAACGCTTAGGTAAAACCTTAAAAAATATCAGTGGCCGCGGACGCCTAACTGAAGACAATATTAAAGATACATTACGCGAAGTCCGTATGGCATTTTTGGAAGCGGACGTTGCCTTACCTGTTGTTCGTGAGTTCGTTAAGCAAGTTAAAGAACGTGCCGTTGGTGTTGAAGTAACGAAAAGCTTAAGCCCAGGCCAAGTCTTTATTAAGATTGTTCGTGAAGAACTTGAAAAAGCCATGGGCGAAGCCAACGAAGAGCTTAGCCTTAATGCACAGCCGCCAGCAGTAGTGATGATGGCAGGCTTGCAAGGTGCGGGTAAAACAACCAGTGTTGGTAAACTAGCTAAATTCTTAAAAGAGCGTAAAAAGAAATCTGTATTAGTTGTGAGTGCCGACGTTTATCGTCCGGCAGCAATCAAACAGCTTGAAACACTGGCTGATGAAGTGGGTGTTGAGTTCTTCCCAAGTGACATTTCACAAAAGCCTGTAGATATTGCCAACAGCGCTATTTCGCACGCGAAGAAGAAATTCATTGATGTGGTATTAGTTGATACCGCGGGTCGTTTACACGTCGATAACGACATGATGGACGAGATCAAAGCACTTCATAGTGCAATTAATCCAATTGAAACCTTATTCGTTGTTGATGCGATGACAGGTCAAGATGCGGCAAATACTGCAAAAGCATTTGATGAAGCACTGCCTTTAAGTGGTGTGATCTTAACCAAGACCGATGGTGATGCTCGTGGTGGTGCTGCCTTATCGATTCGTCATATTACCGGTAAACCAATTAAGTTTATGGGTGTGGGTGAGCGTACAGATGCACTTGAACCATTCCACCCTGACCGAATTGCTTCTCGTATCCTAGGTATGGGTGATGTACTTTCATTAATCGAAGAAGTCGAGATGAAAGTAGATAAAGAGAAAGCTGCTAAAGTTGCCGAGAAAGTATTTAAAGGTGACGGTTTCACATTAGATGATTTTGCAGAGCAACTTCGTCAGATGAAGAACATGGGCGGCATGATGTCGATGCTTGATAAGCTGCCGGGTATGCAAAACCTTCCAGATGCTGTAAAAGGTCAAATGGGCGATAAAACTTTCGTGCAAATGGAAGCGATCATTAACTCAATGACACCAAAAGAGCGTGCACGTCCTGAAATCATTAAAGGCTCTCGTAAAAAACGTATTGCTGCTGGTTCTGGTACCCAAGTACAAGAGATCAATAAACTGCTTAAGCAATTTACGCAAATGCAAAAAATGATGAAGAAGATGAAAGGCAAGGGCGGCATGAAGAAAATGATGCGCGGTATGAAAGGTATGTTACCACCGGGTATGATGGGTGGCGGTCCAAAATTTTAATTGAGCTTATCATTGAGCGTGTACAAAAAAGGGGCATATAGCTCCTTTTTTTGTAGATAAATTATGCGTAGTTGTTAGCTGAGTGTAAGATTTAAAGCCCAGATCAGTGTTTAATCAACTAAACTTACATTTTGCAGCAGTTCTTACTTGCAATGTTGCAAAAAACTCGTACAATTCCCCAGCTTCCCGTACTGGGGAGTAAATCTTATTAATGAAAACAGTCAATCTAATGTAGAGGACGGTATGGTAACTATTCGTTTGCAACGTGGTGGCGCTAAAAAACGCCCTTTCTATCAAATTGTGGTTGCGGATAGCCGTTTCTCGCGTGACGGTCGCTTCATCGAGAAAGTAGGTTTCTTTAACCCAATCGCTTCTGGTCAGGAAGAAAAAGTACGTTTAGATTTATCTCGTGTTGAACACTGGGTAGGTCAAGGTGCATCTCTTTCAGATCGCGTAGCTAAATTAGTTAAAGACGCTCGTAAAGCGGCTTAATAGGCGTAAGAGTAACCATGAGTCAAGAGAACACCTCGTATATTACAGTAGGAAAGCTCGGTGCCCCGTATGGTATAAAGGGCTGGCTTAAGGTGCATTCATTTACTGATGATCCCGAAGGGATCTTCGATTTCAGCCCATGGTTGATAGGGCAACAAGGTAAATGGCAGACCTTAGAAGTGGTCGACTGGCGTCGCCACAACAAAGGCTTTATCGCTAAAGTTGCGCAAGTAAACGACAGAGACGAAGCAATGGCTTTGACCAATGTAGAAATTTCCGTGGATGCAGCGCAGCTTCCAGAATTACCGCAAGGTGAATTCTATTGGCGAGATCTCATCGGCATGTCAGTTGTAACCGATAAAGGCTACGACTTAGGCACTGTTGATGACCTAATGGAGACAGGGTCAAATGATGTTTTGGTTGTGAAAGCAAACAAAAAAGATGCATTTGGCCAAGCAGAACGTTTGATTCCTTTTTTAACAGACTCTGTTATCAAAGAAGTTAAACATGATGCAAGAGAAATTACCGTAGACTGGGATCCAGGGTTTTAATGTCACAAACAAGTTCACTATGGGTAGGGGTGATTAGCCTTTTCCCGGACATGTTTGATGCGATAACTACCCAAGGGGTTACAGGTCGTGCAGTTAAAAATGGTCTAATCGACTTTAATTGCTGGAACCCACGTGACTATGCAACTGATAAGCATAGGACCGTGGATGATCGCCCTTATGGCGGTGGTCCAGGCATGTTAATGATGGTTGAACCATTGAAACAAGCCATTCTTGACGCAAAAAAAGCGGCAGGTGATGGTGCAAAAGTAATTTATATGTCCCCGCAAGGGCGCAAATTAGATCAACAAGGGGCAAGCGAGCTTGCCAACTCAGATAAGTTGATTCTAATTGCCGGTCGCTATGAAGGTATAGACGAGCGAATTATAGAGTCGTACGTTGACGAAGAATGGTCAATAGGCGATTTTATATTAAGTGGTGGTGAACTACCCGCTATGACGCTAATTGATGCAGTAGCACGATTAGTACCAGGGGTGTTAGGGCATAACCAGTCAGCTGAGCAAGATTCATTTTCGGATGGCTTGCTTGATTGTCCTCATTATACACGGCCAGAGACATTGGATGATAAGCAGGTTCCCGCTGTATTACTCAGTGGTAACCACCAAGAAATTGCAAAGTGGCGTTTAAAACAATCACTTGGCAGAACTTGGCTACGTCGTCCTGACTTGTTGCATAACCTAGCTCTGACTGAGGAGCAAGCGGCACTTCTTGCTGAGTTCCAGCAAGAGTACCAACAAGCTTGTGGCTAGAAGACAGTTACACCTAGGAAAGTGAGAAATATAATGGCAAAAGTAAACCAAAATATTATTAAAGCGCTTGAAGAAGAGCAGCTTAAATCAGACGTACCAGCATTCGGCGCTGGTGATACAGTTGTTGTACAGGTACGTGTAAAAGAAGGTAACAAAGAGCGTCTACAGGCCTTTGAAGGTGTTGTAATCGCTAAGCGTAATCGTGGTCTTCACTCAGCATTCACAGTTCGTAAAATTTCGAGCGGTGAAGGTGTTGAGCGTGTATTCCAAACGCACAGCCCTCTTATCGATAGTATCTCAGTTAAACGTCGCGGTGCTGTTCGCCGTGCGAAGCTTTACTATCTACGTGAGCGTTCTGGTAAATCTGCACGTATTAGAGAAAAACTTAACTAATACGCGCTGTTTTACAACGCAAAATAAAACGGGTTGCAGCCTTAGGTTGCAACCCGTTTTGGTTTTTATAGCAAAAAATATCTAGTTACGACTTTCAAACTTAGTTGTCAGCACTTCTTAATATCTCTTTCTAATTTAAATATTCCCTTGTGATTCAAGCCGTGTAGAAGTGTTAGGGCTTTGTGCTTTGCTGTTTATCCTGTTACTATAATTCGTATTGAAAGCTTTACTTTTTTGTATATATTTTTGTACGTTTTTTGGGTTTGAGGTGTATTAACGTGGTAACAGTGAATGAGCTTGATGAATTAAGGACAGGAATTGACGAATGCGATGCGCAGTTAGTTTCCTTGTTGGCAAAAAGAAACAGTATAACGGCTAAAATTGGTGCAATTAAGCAGCAAATTGGCGCCCCTTTGCATGCGCCGGATCGCGAAGCTGATTTACTTGAAGCGCGAAGACAAGAAGCGATTGCACAAGGAGTTAACCCTGAGTTAGTTGAAGATATTCTGCGTCGTATGATGCGTGAAGCATATCAAAATCAACAAGGGAGTTTGGCTTGTTCAGCTCCTCAGTTATCTCCTATTGTGATTGTCGGTGGGCAAGGTGCGATGGGTCAATTGTTTGCACAACAATTCATTCGCTCAGGATACGATGTACGAATTTTAGATAAAGAGCAACAAGCCGACAGCGAAGCGATATTAGCCGGTGCAAAACTTGTACTTGTAAGTGTGCC
This sequence comes from Pseudoalteromonas sp. PAR1, assembly GCF_947311895.1. NCBI lineage: Bacteria > Pseudomonadati > Pseudomonadota > Gammaproteobacteria > Alteromonadales > Pseudoalteromonadaceae > Pseudoalteromonas > Pseudoalteromonas sp. PAR1. Next base: position 237,081 of record NZ_CAMZMY010000003.1, read on the forward strand.
AATTAATGCACTTGAGCAAGTCGTTGCTGCATTACCAACACTTGATGATGACTGTTTATTAGTTGATATTACCTCAGTTAAACAAAAGCCTTTAAAAGCCCTCATGGCAGCTCACAGCGGCCCTGTGGTAGGTTTACACCCAATGTTTGGTCCAGATATTTCGCACTGGGTAAAACAAACGGTCGTCGTGTGTGAAGGGCGAAATCATGAAGTAGCAAAAGGGCTAATGGCACAATTACAGATCTGGGGTTGTCAAGTAGTTGAAATGGATGCCAAAAAGCATGATGAAGCGATGCAAATCATCCAAGTAATGCGCCACTTAACAACGTTTGTGTACGGACAATTCTTAGCTAAACAAAGCCATACGTTAGCAGAGCTACGTAGCTGCTCTTCACCTATTTATCAGTTAGAGTTAATGATGGTAGGGCGTTTATTTGCCCAGTCACCAGAGTTGTACTCTGACATCATGCTGGCGCAATTTGATGATGTAGAGCCGTTACTTGCGAGTTATCAAGACACCTTTGCAGACACTCTTGAGAAGCTAAAAGCTGGTGATAAAGAGTCATTAATAAATGCCTTTGCTAACGCAAAAGAATATTTCTCTGATGCAACTGCACATTTCTTAACACAAAGCCGAAGCTTACTTAATAAAGCAAACGATGCGAAAGTGTTAGATTAATAATTTTGTTTAATTAAACCAAAAGCCCGCATCAAGCGGGCTTTTTAGTTTCAAATGTGTTGTTGGCAATAATTGCCCTAATGGCCACCTAAGGAGCCTGGTAACGCACCTGTGTGGTGATTAATTAAACCCCATTGATACAGTAAATCAGTCATATCAGAAAGGCTGAATAAGGTCATGCTTAAACCGACAACTGTCAACACTATGGTATAAGGTAGCGCCATATAAACCATGCGCCCATAAGATAGCCTCAACACAGGGGCTAACGTTGAAGTAAGTAAGAATAAGAACGCAGCTTGTCCATTTGGTGTGGCAACACTTGGAAGGTTGGTGCCGGTATTAATTGCTACAGCTAATAAATCAAACTGGTCACGAGTAATTTGACCAGCTTCGAGTGCAGCTGCAACTTCATTTATATAAACAGTACCCACAAACACATTATCACTGACCATCGACAGAATACCGTTGGCAATAAAAAACATAACAAGTTGCAATTGGCCTTCAAAGGTCAGAACCCAAGCAATTACGGGGGTAAATAAATGTTGGTCAATGATGACGGCAACAATAGAAAAGAATACGCACAACAAAGCAGTAAATGGCAATGCTTCTTCAAAGGCTTTGCCAAGTTGATGCTCTTCTATAATTCCTGCACTGGCTGTGGCAAAAATAATCACAGACAAGCCAATTAGACCAACAGTGGCAAGGTGTAAAGCAAGGCCAATGATAAGCCAAACTGCAATAACAGCTTGAATAGCTAGGTTTACCTTATCGCGTGTTGTGCGTTTTTTCTCAAGCTTCTTCGCATGATCAGATAAAATAGTGTGGATCGGGGCGGGCAGTTTCGCACCGTAACCAAACGCTTTGGTTTTTTCCAATAAAATAGTTGTGGATATACCCGCAATCATAACCGGCAGGGTGATTGGTAACATGCGAAAGAAAAACTCGCCGAATAGCCAGCCAGCTCGCTCAGCAATAATTAAGTTTTGTGGTTCGCCTACCATCGTACACACTCCTCCTAAAGCGGTGCCTATAGAAGCATGCATTAATAAGTTACGGAGAAAAGCACGGAATTCTTCAAGCTCTTGACGATTGACCGGTCGTACTTGATTATCATCATTAATATCATGTTCACTACTCGAGTCCTTTCCCGAAGCAACTTTATGATAAATGCTGTAAAAACCCATCGCTACAGCAATGACAACAGCCATAACAGTTAGCGCATCTAAGAAAGCAGACAAAAAAGCTGCAGCAATCGTGAACGACAGCGACAATACAGTTTTACTTCGCACTGAAACAACAAGCTTTGTGAAGATATACAGAAGCAAGTCTTTCATAAAGTAAATACCTGCCACCATAAAGATAAGCAGCAAAATAACATCAATATTTTGTACTATTTCATGCTCAACTTGCCCAGCCGACGTCATCCCAATGAACATGGCTTCAATGGCAAGTAAGCCTCCAGGCTGAAGAGGGTAACACTTTAAAGCCATAGCAAGAGTAAAAATAAACTCTAACACTAAAACCCAACCCGCAAGATAGGGGTTAAGTTGAAATAATATAGGGTTTATTAGTAAAAAGGCGACAATGGTGTATTTATACCATTGAGGCGAGGTCCCCAAAAAATTTTTAAAGATCGCTGGTAAAATCCGCTGCTGCATCGCTGTACCTTATTATTTGTGCTTGTTGTTATTTCAAGTTAACTAAGCTTAGAGCTTATTTGAATTGTTAACTAGGTATATTTACTATACTTAAAGTATTATTCTTTTGGTGTCTTATTGGGCCGAAAGGGCTTTTATTTAGCTATAAATAATAGATTTTTATGCACACCGGACTTAGTTTACTTGTTAGTTGCGGATCATCTGGTACAATCAGTGGGTTGTTCGCACATTGCGATAATAAAAGTTGCTAACTCAAGTGGAAAATGAATGAGAATTTTTAAAGCGAAAAGCCCAGCAGGTTTTGCTGAAGAATACATTGTTGAATCTATTTGGAATGGTGACTTTCCGCCGGGATCGATTCTTCCGGCAGAACGTGAATTGTCAGAGCTGATTGGTGTAACACGTACAACCTTACGTGAAGTACTTCAGCGTTTAGCGCGTGATGGCTGGCTAACGATCCAACACGGTAAACCAACACGTGTTAATAATTTCTGGGAGACTTCTGGTCTTAATATCTTAGAGACACTCGCACGTCTTGATGAAGATAAAATGCCAGAGCTTACCGATCAACTTCTTTCGGCACGAACCAATATCAGTGCTATTTACACGCGTGCAGCTATTAAATTAGCACCTGAGCGTGTAATTGAAATTCTTTCGCAGAGCGAAGAGCTAGAAGACAGCGCTCAGGCATTTGCTGATTATGATTACAAAGTTCACCATGAGCTTGCTGTGGCTGGTAATAACCGTATTTACGTGTTGATACTAAATGGCTTTAAAGGTTTTTACTCTAAAATTGGCTGTCACTACTTCTCTGACTCACGTACACGCGAATTAGCACGTCAGTTCTATAAAGACCTAACAGAACTTGCTGAGCGACGTGAACATGATGGTGCAATTTCGATGATGCGTAAATATGGTCATCAAACAGGTGAGATTTGGCAGCAAATTCGTGGCGATATGCCTGAAGACATCATGGATTAATAATCTGTTTTGCTGCTTTAAAATTACAAACCCAGCTCGATTGCTGGGTTTTTTGTACGTGAAGATAGTATTTTTAGCAAAAAGCGTTACCAAAGGTAACGCTTTTTGTTTAAAAATTAGTTTTGCGCGAGATAATCTAAAACAACCTGATGATGGTCTTTGGTTTTGAACTTATCAAACACGTGTTTGATTTTACCGTCTTGACCTACAAGGAAGCTAATACGATGAATTCCTTCGTATTCTTTACCCATAAACTTCTTATAGCCCCAAATACCAAAAGCATCTGCAATGGCATGATCTTCATCAGCTAATAAATCAAAGTTCAGCTCTTTTTTGGTTTCAAAGTTTTTTAAACGCTTGATTGGGTCTGGACTTATACCAACGATACGGGTGTTAAATTTAGCAAGCTCAGCTTTTTCGTCACGTAAGTTCTCTGCTTGTACAGTACAACCTGGTGTTGATGCCTTCGGGTAAAAATAAACCAGTACTTGCTGCTCTTTTAATAAATCGGCTAACACGATTGTTTCATCGTTTTGATTTTGTAGACTAAAAGCAGGGGCTGTGTCACCTGCTTGTAGAGGATTAATTTTCTTCATACTGTGCTCCTTAACGAATGCGTCTAAAGATATAATCTACGTTCAAACTACGAGAAAGATCTTCAAAGCTCACTTTAAAATTATCAATATCAACGTCGACAGGAATATTAAACTCCAGTTCACAGCGCATTTTTAGTTCATTGTCTTCTTCATAAGTGTCTGACTTAAGTGAACAAATGCTGATGTTGTTGTCAGCAAAAAAACGAGTAACTTTGCTTAATGTACCCGGAGTGTCGATACCCGTATATTCAAGGGTGTAACCGGCACAAAATTCACATGCAATATGACTTGCTGTGCGTTTCATCATGGTTAATAAACCAAGTTCCATTCCTTTAGTTGGCAAGGTATGCTCGATTCGGCTAATTGCAGACATATCGCCTGCTAATAACATAATAAAAGTAAATTCATTACCCAAGATAGCAATGCGACTGTCAATAATATTGCAATGACAATCACTCACTAGCTGAGTTAATTCGCTAACGATACCGGGCCTGTCTTCGCCAATCGCTGTGAGCACTATCTGATGATTTGAAAAAGCAGTCATGGAATTTTAAGTACCTAGTAATTAAATAATACCAATGGGTATAAGCCAATAAGCCTTGATTTCACGTGAGTTTAATACTGCACGGCGGCGAAGTTTACCATAATTAACATCGTTAACGGTAGCTGCGATTAATTAAGCCGTTAATAAAGTGTGCTCTTTCTTGTTTTTAGGGGCATCAGAAAGTACCATAGTTAAAATTTTGCAAGGCGATAAGTAAACATATACATGACGCGTTAACCCAAATTGCTCGGGTTATTTGCATAAAAACAATAAATGTAAAGTTATAAATGATTTTACAGTGAACCAAATCGGCATTACCCACTCATATATTTGTTAAAAAATTAAGGGTTTGCTAAGGAGAAATATCTGTGCAGTATTGGATCTCAAAGGCGCTTGCTGTAAGCGTAATGGTAAGTTTAACAGGATGCAGTGTGTTCACTGATGAAGCACACCATAAGCGTAATTATCGTGCAAATGAACCGGTCAAAGCGCCAGCTGGCCTTGCGCAACCGACTCAAGATCCGACTTACAAAATGGATGTTGCACAATACGACAACAACCCTGAAGCAAAAAATTATCGTCCGCCAGCACAGGTTATTACCATCGCGCAAGGAACTTGGGTGGAAGAAGGTGATAAATTAGCTCGGGTTTATTTTGATAAAAATGATGGTATTGAAGATCTAGATACATTCATTTGGGACTCTATAAAAGCGGTATTAGCAGAGAAAAACACTTCTGTAGAAAAAGCTGACAAAGCAACAAATAGCATCGAAACAGGCTGGTATACAATTATTAAACCTGAAGATGGTTGGTTTTGGGAAAGTGAAAAAGAAGTATCTCAACAACGCTTTTTATTTACAATTGAAGAGAAGTCGCATCAACGTACAGCTTCTTTAACCTCAAAACTTGTTGATTATAAAAGCGGTTCACAACAATTGACGCCACTTTTACAGCAACAACTAGAAGTGCGTGCTCTTAACCAGATTATTGCTGAGTTTGATTACCGCTACCGTCAGTTAGAAGTGGAAATGCGTAAGCAACAAGGCATTATTTCTCTTGAAATGGGCTTTGATAATAAAGGCAACGCTGCGCTTGTAACTGAGCAAGAATACAGCATGGTATTCGATCGTTTTTCTGGTTTCTTAGAGCGTTTATCTTTCACAATTGTTGAGATTGACCAAGAGCGTGGTTTGATCACTGCTGATTATAAAAAGCCAGAGTCAAGTGTTTGGGATTCAATTTGGGGCGAAGAAGTTGCTGAGTTACCAATTGAAGATGGCCAGTACCAAATTCTCGTTAGCCGCACTAATGATGGCGGTACAAGTTTAACTTGGATGGATTCGCAAGGTGCTACGCTAGAGCCTGGTACAATGAATGACCTACAACAAGCATTAGAAAACGCGCTGCGTCAGCGTGGAATTAATATTTAATAATTAAAAAAATTAAACCACCACAAAAAGAGCCTAGCCGCTCTTTTTGTGGTTTCTACAGGTTGAAAATATGTCTAACTTAAACGCAACAAATCGCATCGACATGCGAACCTTGTTCACCTTTTTCGTTCCTTCACTTATAGGTGTCTTCTTATTCATGACGCCGGTACCCATAGGTGAAGCAATGACCATCCCAATTGCTGTTATGGCAAAAGCAGTGCAACAATGGATTGCACCTTTTGCACTGGGTTTGATTACCAGTATTGTTTGTATCACCGGTATTTTATCTTTAGTGATAAAGCTGTTTAAACCACAGCCATTACTTAAGTACTTTATAATTAAACATTTATTTGATGTTAGTTGGCTTTGGCTGAGTGTTCGATTACTGGGGATGGTATTTATTATTCTGACCTATACAAAACAAGGGCCAGAAATGATTATTTCCGGTAATACCGGTGCATTGGTGTTAAACGACTTATTGCCCGTGTTGTTTTCTGTGTTTGTTTTAGCGGGATTATTATTACCGTTATTATTAAACTTCGGTCTACTTGAGCTAGTGGGTACCTTATTAACTAAAGTGATGCGCCCACTTTTTGGTGTGCCAGGTCGAAGTGCAGTCAACTGTGTGGCATCTTGGTTAGGTGACGGTAGTGTGGGTATTTTGATGACCGCTCGTCAGTATGAAGATAAACACTATACACAACGCGAAGCTGCCATTATTGGTACCACTTTCTCAGCTGTATCAATTACCTTTTGTTTAGTTGTTATTGGTCAAGTAAAGCTTGAGCACTTATTTGCACCGTTTTATTTAACTGTGTGTTTAGCCGGTTTAGTGGCAGCACTAATTGTGCCTCGTTTACCACCATTACGTTTTAAGAAAGATTTATATTTTGATGGAAGCGAGCCCGATAAAGATGCTGAGTTGGTACCTGAAGGTAAAACCTTAATTTCGCATTCGTTAGATGTCGCATTTGCTAAAGCGCGCACTGCACCGGGCTTTGTTGGTACAGTTAAAGAAGGTCTGCACAACGCATTTGATATGGTATTCGCAGTATTACCTGTGGTTATGGCGGTGGGCACATTTGCTCTGATCATTGCTGAATACACGCCGATATTTGAGTATATGGGTAAACCATTTGTACCATTTTTAGAGCTTCTTCAAGTACCTGAAGCCGAAGCTGCAGCACAAACTATTATGGTTGGTTTTGCAGATATGTTTATTCCATCAATTCTTGCTGCAGGCAGTATCGAAAGTGACGTTACACGTTTTATTATTGCAGCAATGAGTGTAACCCAATTGATTTATATGTCTGAAGTCGGTGCTTTGCTTTTAGGAAGTAAAATTCCGGTAAATATTATTGAGCTATTCTTCATCTTTATTTTGAGAACCTTAGTGACATTACCGGTTATTGTCTTAATGGCGCATTGGCTAGTATAAATAAGCTAAGCCTTTTTAAAAAAGCCCTGATTATTCATCAGGGCTTTTTTTATCTTTACCAGTGTCATCTTTAGGTACCTTGAAGTCCATTTTCGCAGCATGTTTTAGCAACATAAGGTTACCAATTACTACACCAAATACTGCAACAAAAATGCCTATAATTTGCCATGTTTCCATCTTGAAATCCTGTAAATATATGCAGCACAATAGTAGCACTTAAAATCGTTTGGCATAAGACAGTGAAATAAAATCAAGTCCAGGGTTAGGGCTTTTAAATCCGGCGTTGGAATAGTGTAAATACCTGAGTGCTAAGCTTGTGTTGTTTCCTAGGTCTGCCACTAATCCTAATCTGTCCTCAAACTGGTAGTGAGTACTAACATTTTTGCCTGCAAAATGGGTGTCATCCAACAGTGAAACCCCAATACCAAACTCCACATGAACAGGTATGTTTTTCACATTAAACGCCGGGTATTGGATCACTGGAGAGATAGCTAACACGATATTCGTTTGATGTCTGTTGTCTTTGCCATACTGCCAAACATTAAAGCTTGATTCGAAGTATACCCGAGCATGTTCAAAAGGCAGTTTTTCGTTTGGTAAATGGTATTGATAGGCAAGCTTTAACCCTTTCACATCGCCTTCACCTTGAATATAATCAATGGCATAGCCATGATTTTGGGCGGCATCAATCGATGGTGCTAATAGTAATGCTGTGCTTAGTGCAAGTGCTTTTAGTGGGTGTTTTAATTTCATATCGGTAATTCTTACTATGACTTTGAGCAAGTAGATAGGGGTGGTGACATTGCTTTTTCAATGTGCGTAAACACACAGAACTTGTGCATATTCTCGCTTTTTTAAGCAATCCATTGAAAAACTTGGTAAAAACCGATTGATGCCAATTTGGCATTAAAACGTTGACGTATTGTTTCTTTTTTTGTGGTTTCAATATCGGTATATTGGCGGAAATTTTCAATCACAAGCGAATACGATGATGACCAAATTAGTTAACTCACTTTTGCTAATTGCAACGTTACTTACTACAAGCGTGTTTGCTAGCGAAGACCGTTCGCCAAAGCAATTGTTAGAGTCAGTCACAGCAGACTTATTTGTTGATATTGCTAATGTAAACTCCAAAGGTGACGCTAGCACTGAGGCAATGGCTAGTATTGTTGAAAAACGTTTGCTGCCCCATATGGATACCAAGTTCGTATCATATAAGTTGTTGGGTAAACACATAAAAGGGTTACGCCGTGAGCAAGCAATCGATTTTATCGCAGCTGTAGAGCATTACTTAACAGTAACTTATGCGGGTGCATTGATGAAATACACTGGGCAAAAAGTAGTGTTCGATCCATCACAGTTGATAGATGACGGATATGCAACGGTAAAAACTCAGATCATTGATGATAATGCGCCGACTATTGATTTACACTTTAAACTTCGCCAAGGTAAAGACAAGCAATGGAAGGTATACGATATTGTTGCTGAAGGTATTTCTTTATTAAGTGCTAAGCAAAAAGAAGTACTTCAACGTATCAGCCAAGTGGGCATTGATAAAGTGACTCAAGAGTTAGCAAGTAAGTAGCAGTCTCCAACCAAGCAGTGAGTATTACCAATGTACCACTGCTTTTCTATTTTCTTTAAAAATCACCTACTTTGCGCTAGCACCAATTGCCCTCTGTGGTAGAATCAAGCTAGTTTTTTCATCTTGAAGTATCGAATTAGATACTCGTTGTTTTGTTTCATTATTAAGCTCAGTGTCAGTTAGTTTTTGCTATAACGTAGAGCTTAATAAGTCACCTAATAATGCGTGAGCGGAGTTGTGTTGTTTTAATGGAAAATGTACTAATTTGGCCAAAGGAGTACCCGTTACTGATCAAAGGATTAGCTGAGCAAAACGGGGCTTATATTTTAGACGCTTTAGAAGCTTGGCCTGCATGTCGTTCAACCAATGAAGATGATGGTGTCTGTGCAACAGTCCTTCCGCCTATTTATTATCTTTCTTGGTTAACTCCACTAGATCCATTCGAAGAGTGCTATTTTCAACATATTTCTGAGTTTGACGAAGCTGCATTGAACTATATCAATGCGATGAAACAGCACTTTTTAGAAAATGAATATACTCCTGAGAGCTTAGTGCTGATGTTGTGCCAGCGTTTAGAAAAATACGCAAGTGCATTTGCCCAATCAGCGGTAAAAACGCCCATTACATTGATTCAACAGTTATTTAATCGCCGATACTTTACGGTGATTGAGCATGTCTTGGAGCAAGGGGCTAAAATGTCTGCAGAAGATGTGCTGACTCTTTGGACCGAAGTAGACTTTAGAGAACGTTTTAGCGGATTTATCCCTGACTCTGTGGCTGATTTAGAGCAGTTAACTGCGTTAGCCGCTGAAAAAGTTGCGCACGGTGAGGATTATTTCACGTTACTTAAGTTGATCTCTCCGGATGTTGATTCGGTGTCTCTTTTAGAACAAGCATTGCTTGCTCACTTAAGCCATGAAAGCGCCAAACAAACCATGGCTAAGCGCTTTATTGAACAAGGGGCTACTGGCACCCTAGCTGATGAGAATGGTAAAACAGCTTTTATGTGGGCAACAGAGAAAGGGTATGTCAATGTTGTTGAAACCCTGCTTGAGCACCAAGATAAAACCATTCAAGACAATAAAGGCAACACAGCTCTTCATTACGCAGTGTTCGCTGAAAATGCGCCTTTACTCGTTTTGTTACTCAAAAATGGTTTTGACTTCAGAGTACGTAATAAAGATGGCTTAAGTTGTTATCGGTTAGCTGTGAGTATTAAAGCTGATAATTTAGTCAAGGTTCTTGAACATGACTTCGGGATTAAAGAGCTTTCGCCTGAAGGGCAGTTTGACCGCGTTAAAAAAGTGCACCTCTTGCACGCCATAGTTACCTTGCTATTTCCTGTGCAATTGTTTTTCTTCTTTGATGACAGTATTGCCATTAAAAGTGAGTTAACACTTAGCTTTACGCTGGTTTCTATTCTGTGCTTTTTCTTTGCTACCAGTTTGAAGCGATGCGCACTTTACCCACATATACGCCATCCATGGGGACTTTTCTTATTAAGAATGTTCTCGTTACTTAGCTTAATCGGGCAAGTTGGTCTGGCAAGTATCGTCGCTTTAGCTACCTTAGCTGAGTTAGTGTGATTAGTTAACGATTAGCAAATATGACATAAAAAACGGCAACCTTGGTTGCCGTTTTTTGTTTCATCTTTAGATAAAAGAATCGGTATTATTTATCGTGCTCGTGAGCGGCTTTTTCTTCAGCCAGCTCTTCTTTTAATTTACGTATCTTAAGACCAAGCTCTTGTCCACGGTGGCGTGCATAGTAGGTACAGCCAATAAACATCAAACTAGCAAAGATTAACTCAAGTAACACCCAAATTAGCTGCTCTTGTGCCACCCACAGTAATGTAAAACCATGGATAAAATAGAACATTACGATAAAGTTGGCCCATGCATAGGTATAAGGTTTATCTTGAATAATGCCTTTAAGTGGCAGCAGCAGGGGAAGTATATAAACTACAAAGATAAAGGCATTGCTATGTCCTTCTCTTGGGGCAATTAAAAACAACCAAATCGGCATCAAAACTAATAAGCCAACATAACCTATTAACGCAAAACGTTGAAATCGTTTAGTGATAGGCTTTTTGGCTACGGGCTGTTTTAATTCAGTGTCCACGCTCATTGTAATTTACTCGCAATTTGCGCCAAACGTTTTCCAACACTTTGGCATATTTTAATTTCGTCTTTACTTAATACATTGCTGTTGTTGCTACCAGCAACATGACTGGCCCCGTAAGGCGTTCCACCAGTTTCAGTTGCGAGTAATTCAGGCACCTCATAAGGCACACCGAGCAACATCATGCCGTGGTGTAATAATGGCAGCGATAGATTTAATAAAGTGGCTTCATTACCACCATGCATACTACTGGATGACGAAAACACACAAGCTGGTTTGTCGATTAATTGACCTTTTAACCATAAGTCGCTGGTGGTTTCCCAGAAGCTCTTTGCTTGTGAGGCCATCATGCCAAATCGTGTCGGGGTGCCAAATGCCAAACCATCGCAATTAATTAGATCATCTTTGCTGATCACAATATCATGCGGCTGACGCTGCACAAATGTGCGTAGTAGGGCTGTAGCACCTTGCTGCTCAATTGACTCGGCTATCTCATGTGCCATAGCTTCCAAAGAGCCATGGCTTGAGTGGTATAGCACAACAATGTTTATAGCCATTAAAGTACGCTTAATACGTTTTCTGGTGGACGACCTAGAGCAGCTTTGCCATTGTTCTCAACAATAGGGCGCTCGATTAGTTTTGGATTGGCCACCATCGCAGCAATTAACTTGTTCTCGTCTTGCTCGTTTTTCAGTTCAAGCTCTTTGTAGATATCTTCCTTTGTGCGCATTAACTCACGCGCTGAGGTAAAGCCTAGCTGTGTCACAAGCGTTGCAATTTGTTGTTCATTAAGTGGTGTTTTAAGGTATTCAACAACACTTGGCTGCACATTATTGCTTTCTAATAGGGCAAGGGTTTCACGTGATTTAGAACAACGAGGGTTGTGGTAAATAGTTACAGACATAGCGTGGTCTCTGATTTTAATAATTTGGCTTATTTTAGGGCAAGCAGTGCAAGACTTAAAGTCTCGCAAGCTCTTTTTGTAACTGTCGGTATTGCGTGAGTAGGGCTTTTAAGCGCTGCTGTTTTACTAACTCTTCGGGTTCAACAAAATTCAGCGCTTTTTGAATTTCATCGGCCGCTTTTAAATAAGCGCCATATTGGGCCAGTACATCTGCATGGGCTTCATGGTAGGAGGCCATGTTTTCTTGTTTTTTGTACACATCAGCAATGAGCTCTTTAGCAAGGTTGTGATCAGGCTTTGCGAGTAAGTAAGACTTTAAAATACGCTCAGCAACATCAAATTGTTTTGCTTCAATGGCGGCATTAGCGTAGTTAAGGGCGATAACCTGATTGTTAGGTCTGTCGATATCTAACTTAGCTAAAAACTCTACCGCTTCATCGGCTTTACCTTGGGCAATTAATAAGTCGGTGTGGGTATCGATGTAAAATAAATTCTTTGGATCTTGCTCAAGCAGAGGATTAAGAATGCTGGCTGCTTCATCTAGCTTTTTTTGATCCAATAAACTAATACCCAATCCATATTTTAAGGCGGTGTCGTTATGTACGCTATTATCACGCATCAGCTTACGGAAAAGATCTTCTGCCGCTTTAGGTTTTTGGTGATACCTTGCTATAACTCTGCTTTTGGCTAAGTTGAAGTCGAGACTGTCTGAGTAATGTCTCTTTGGGTATTGCTCTGCACGTAACCGCACATCTGATACCCGGCTTTCGGGTAGTGGGTGGGTAAGCAAAAATGCAGGTGGCTTATATTTATAGCGAATTTGCGCAGCGAGCTTGGTTAAAAACTCGCTTGATTGGCGCGGATCAAACCCTGCATTGTTGAGAGTTTGCATGCCGATGCGGTCAGCTTCTTGTTCAGCTGCACGGCTATGAGTAAGCTGACTAAATGCGGCTTGAGTCTGGTTTGCTGAAATAATCGCTATCCCAGCATCTGGAGCAACAACGGTTGCTAATATCCCCGCAATCATGCCTGCAATAGTAAGTGCGCTGTTATCTTGCTGCTGCTGAATACGACGCGCTAAATGGCGCTGTGTGACGTGGGCAATTTCATGGCCGAGCACTGAGGCAAACTGACTTTCGTTGTCTGCTTGAGCGATGAGGCCTGTGTGAACACCCACATGACCCCCGTAAAATGCAAAAGCATTTATCTCTGGGTTGTTTATCCAAAAAAATGAAAAGGGAAAACGCACATCGTTTGCGTTAGCAACTAATCGACGACCTAATGTCGTTAGGTATTCATCAAGCACAGGATCATTGACGACGGGTGATGAGCCACGAATTTGCATCATCATTACTTCGCCTATTGCTTGCTCTTTTTCAATAGGCAAGGCTTGTAAAGCCGAGGTCCCTAAATCGGGCAGCTTAAAATTAGTTTGCGCCTTCAACGGCTCACTATGCAGTATCGAAAATGTTAGTAAAGCACTGCATAGTGTTATAAAGGCTGATTTTAGTCGCATCTTATTCCTTGTTGATTTGCTCACCTAACATGACTTTTGCTATGTCTATTTCGTCGCTGCATGCTCGGCTATCTTTTTCACACAATTGATAGAAATCTTTTATTGTGACTCCGTCTAGCTTAACAACGTTCAACTCCCGTTGTAAAAAAGTTATGATTTTATGTACGACTTTGTGTGCGTGTAAGATTAAGGCTTTATCAGCTTTATCGCCACGTTCAAAATAAAAAGCTATAAATTTGTGTAGTTGATTAAAGCGTATAAGGTTCCTCATTGAATGCGGATCCCAGACTCTAAACTCCATAAATCGATTGTCTTTGATGTATTGGTCAACAGTGACATCTTTAGCAAAGGGGTAGGCCCATAATTCGAAACCTCGATCGGTAAAGCTCTGGTGCAATGCGATGCGTGGCTTTTGCTCACAGACAATTTCACCCATGTCGGTTTCGTAGCCTCCTAGTAGCTCAAGGTTCCAATTTCTAGGATCTATTAATCTTTTTACCGCATTGTCAAAGCCATGATCTAAAATACCTTCAGATTCACTCACTGACGATGCTACCAAATGGTAAAATGGCGGCAACTCCCCCCAGTTTATTTGTTTTTTATACCAATTAATCTCTTTAAGAGTTGGATTCGCAGGCAATTGCGCTTTATTATGCGAGCCAGGCATCGTGTTTCCTTTACTACCAGTTATTGATTAAGGATAAACTATTGTTTTGCGTGTTTTAAGAAAAAAATGAGCTCTTCTCACTATAAAGGATTATTTTTCCAAGATGATGTCATCTTATACTTATTATTCATATTAATAACGCAGTTGATTCGCTATGTTAATGGTTGATTTGAGGGACTATAAGTGCCCACAACAATTTATTCAGTTTAAATTAGGGTTAAATAAGGCACAATCTGTAAATCAACCCGTCACTTTTACATTTAATGCTGCACATTCTAGTGATGATATGCAGCGCTTTTTAGAAAAACATCATTACCATTTTGAAATTGACCTAGAATTAGGTGTGTTAACCGTGGAGCCCGTTTGTGTTTGAATATGTAAAAGCTTGGTACGAAAATAAATTTTCTGATCCCCATTCAGTAACCTTATTGTTGCTGTTAATTGCAACCTTTGCATTTTTCTATTTTTTTGGCTCTTTACTGGTACCTGTTTTAGTCGCACTGGTAATTGCTTATTTACTGGATTGGCCTGTAGCGCATTTAGAAAGGCTAGGTTTAAAACGCTTCACTGCCACAATTATTGTCATGTTAGTGTTTAGTGGCTTAATGATCACCATTATCGTCGGCATGGGCCCTGTGCTTTGGCAGCAAACCAGTAACCTTGTGCAAGAAACCCCTTATATGATTGAAAAAGGTAAAGCGCTGCTTTTACATCTTCCTGAGGATTACCCAAGTTTGATCACTGAAGATCAGGTTAAATCAATTGTTACCAGTGTTGAAACCAAAGCTATTGAGTTTGGTCAGTTAGTACTATCAGTGTCATTAACGTCTATAAAAGATGTGGCAGCTTGGTTGATTTATTTGATTTTAGTACCGCTCCTGGTGTTCTTTATGCTTAAAGATAAGTTAGAACTTACACAAAGTGCTGAACGTTTATTACCTAAGCAGCGCCGCTTAATCATTCAAGTTTGGCAAGAAATGAATCAGCAAATAATGAATTATATTCGCGGCAAGGTATTTGAAATTTTAATTGTTGGTACAGCTTCTTTTATCGCCTTTGCCGTTTTAGATCTGCGTTACGCGGCCTTGTTAGGTGTTTTGGTTGGTCTATCTGTATTGATACCCTTTGTGGGGGCGGCACTGGTGACTATTCCTGTGGCTGCGGTGGCGTTGTTCCAATTTGGTTTAGAAACGCAGTTTTGGACCATTCTAATCATCTATGGTGTAATTCAAGCACTTGATGGCAATGTGTTAGTGCCTTTACTTTTCTCTGAAGCTGTTGACTTAAATCCGGTGTTTATAATTGTTGCAGTGTTGTTTTTTGGTGGTTTATGGGGGTTTTGGGGGGTGTTCTTCGCAATCCCGCTAGCTTCATTAGTAAAAGCACTTATAAATGCATGGTCATCTAAAAAAGAAGAGTTGATTGAGCGCTAGCTTAGTCTTAAAAAGTATAGAAAACGCACTTTACTGACTAATTGATTATTATAATTTAGCCGTGAAAACTGTAAAATAGGTTATAAGATATATCTTTTAGTAATATGGTGCGTTTTTCATGGCAAGTTTTTTCCTTTCTGACGATGCTAATCAACAAATTTATTTAGATGCGAATGCAACGACTCCTGTACTTTCTGACATTGCCGATGTTGTTTCGCACACGATGCAAGTTTGCTTTGGTAATCCATCGAGCTCTCACATTACAGGTATTCAAGCTAAACACCTATTAGAACAAACACGCACCAAAGCACGCGAAGTGATAGGTGCTACCGATGGCGATATTTTATTTACCTCAGGTGCGACCGAAGGTATTCAAACGGCGGTTGTTTCAACGCTTATTGCTGCTAAAAATCACCAAATCGAGAACCCTGTATTACTTTATGGGGCTACAGAACATAAAGCGGTGCCTAATACCTTAAAGCATTGGAATAATGTGCTTGATATCAACGCACGCGTTTTAGCTATTCCAGTTGATAAAAACGGTATTTTAGATCTTGAGTTTATTCGTGAACATGCTGCTAATGCATTGATGATCTGTACTATGGCAGTAAATAACGAGACCGGTGTGTTCCAAGATTTAACCGCCATTGAGCGAGTAATTCGCAGTGAGAACAATAATGTAGCCTGGATGGTAGATTGTGTTCAAGCATTAGGAAAAACCAATTTAGCACTTAGCGAAACAACGATAGATTATGCGCCATTTTCTGGTCATAAATTGTATGCACCGAAAGGTATCGGTGTGCTGTATATTCGTAAAGGCAGTGCGTACACACCATTTATAGCGGGTGGCGGCCAAGAAAGCGGAATGCGCTCAGGCACCGAGAACTTACCAGGTATTGCTGGTTTAAATAAACTGTTCTCACTATTACTTGATAAACAAAACCAGACATTTAAGCCTCTTGAGCAGTTGCATGATTATCGTAAGCAGTTACATGCAGCTCTCTTAGATACGTTTGGTAGCATTACTTTTAACCATAGTTTTGAGCATTCAGTGCCCACTACGTTAAACTTTGCAGTTGATGAACTAACCAGTAAAGAAGTGATGGACTTATTTGATGCTGCGGGCATCCGAGTAAGCGGTGGCTCTGCATGTAGCTCTGGTGCTAATCGTAGCTTTGTTCTTGATGCAATGGGCGCTAGTAATTGGCAAAGTGAAAATGCGATTCGTATGTCGTTTGGCCCAGCTGCAAGCCAACAAGAAATTGACTTTGCCTGTGAAAAAATCCGTTCTTTAAAACCGATTCTAGAAGCTAACTGCCTAGTTGTCTCTGATAGCACATCGCCTCAGCAAGAAGTCTGCGCGATTGGCTTAACACAGCTACGTCATCAAGCGGCATGTTGTTGGTTGTATGTTGATTGCGATAAAAACGCAGTGGTGATTGATCCTATCATTGAGCTTATCCCGCGCATGGCAAAAATTGTCGCGACACAAGGTCTAACAGTAAAAGCGATTTTAGATACGCATAATCACCAAGAGCGTTTATCAGCTCGTTGTTTACTAACCAAAGAGCTCGCAGAGCGTTATGTTGCCAATGAGATAGATGAACTTGGCTGGCCTAAAGATTCAGCAACCATCGAATTAAGCGATGCACGCTTAACTAAAGTAGCGACACCGGGTCATAGTGACGATAGTGTTAGCTATTTATTGTCAGATACGCAAAGTGGTGAGGTCAGCTATTGTTTCTGTGGTGATTTAATCTTACCAGGTGGCTTAGGTAACACGGCAATTAGCGGTGGCGATGCAGCAAAAATGGCACAATCACTAAAACAGCTTGCAATGGCAATCACAGATTCAACAGTGATTTGTTCAGGTCATGATTATCAACAATGCTTTGCAATGGATTGGCACGCACAAAAAGCAACGACGCCATTATTAGCAAAACTATTAAATGAGCAAGTATCAGATGTTCAGTTTGTTGAGTTAAAGCAACAAGCGGATGAACAAAAGCATGCAGAGAGTCACTCTTTATGTGGCTATGTTGAAACACTTGAAAGTGCGCCGATGAAACAGCTAGCAGCAACCGACGCTAAAGCAATGTTAGACGACAAGGCAACTTACCTTATCGATACGCGCGAACCTTATGAACATGGTGCGAATAATTTAGCTGAGTTATTTACAGTTGCTGATAGCAAAGTGATCAACATTCCATTAAGCCGTATGGCTAATGCTATAGTCCAAGGGCAGCTTGATAAAGCACATAACTACATTTTGGTGTGTCGTAGTGGTAACCGTTCAAAACAAGCCGCAAACAATTTGTCGCAGTTAGGTTTTGAAAATGTGTATAACTTAAATGGTGGTTTAGCATTGTTTTGATTGATATCAGAACAATTCAGTCATCAAACAAAAAAGCCGCTAAATAGCGGCTTTTTCGTAACTTGAATAAATTAAGCTGAGGTTGGGCCTGAGCTTTCCCGTACCACTAATGAAGGGGTAAAGGTCGTGATGATGTCTTTATCTTGATTACGTGCACCACGGGTTTTTCTAAACAATAACCGAGCGGCATGCTGTGAAATCACATCACTCGCTTGATGGGCTGTTGTTAGTTTCGGCCAAGTTTGACGCGAGAATGGCGAGTCTTCGAAACCAGTGATAGAGAGTTGCTGTGGAATTTCAATGCCCATTAATCGTGAAGCAAATAACGCACCCGCAGCCATCTCATCGTTTCCGCCAAGTAAGGCTGTAATGTTTTTCGGGTTATTCTCACCAAGCAATGCTTTTGCACCTTCAACACCAGATTCAAAAGAATATTGGCCTTCGTAGATCAGAGCATCATTCAATGGGATGTTGTGATCCCTTAGCGCAGCCTGATAACCCTCTAAGCGTTCGGTTGTTGACTTATGTTCTTTGTCGCCGCATAAAAAGCCGATATTTTTATGACCAAGCGAGAGTAGGTGAGCAGTAATTTCGTACGCTGCCGCGTAGTCATTTACATAAATACAGGTGTCTTGATCTTCCTCTGTAGGACGACCAGAAAGCACACGCACATAATGAATGCCCATTTCGTCAAGCATTTCTATGATACTGTTTTGCTCTGAAAGAGGTGGCGTTAATACAAGGCCTGCCAAACGCGAGCGCTTGATCATAGTTTTAAAGTCTTCTTGCATATTCGCATCAAGATAGCTGCATGGATGAATAACCAACTCATAGCCTTCTTCTTTGCAGCGTGATAGCACCCCATTTTGCATGTCGATAACATAGTATGCATTGGGGTTGTCATATACCAGACCAACAGTAAAAGACGATGTGCCTGCAAGGTTACGAGCTGCAAGGTTTGGCTGATAGTTCAACGTGTTTACAGCGTCCATCACTATGTCGTACGTTTTTTTTCTGACAGATGGCTCTTTATTGATCACTCGCGAAACAGTTTTCATTGAAACACCAGCGAGTTTGGCTACATCATTTATGGTTACTTTCATACAGTTACTTTATAGTTAGTTATATTTGTATTATAATAATATCGAAAAGTGTTCACCAGAGCGCTTTTTCTTAATAGGTACATTAATATTTAATATAAGTTAGTTAGTGTATCTAATGTTCTACCAAATTAGCAGTAAAATAATTGAGATAATTTTTATGATACCGGTGTCAAAAGAGAAAAATTGCGCTATTATCTCGACTATAAAATGTAAAAGTAGAACATTGACAGCGTTGTCATTTTAACTTAGTGTTAATTTTCATCGTGTTTTTAATTGCTGTCTTTATTCAACATTAATAAAAAGATAGTTAAAAATCAGTTTGTTGCAAGTTTTGAGGGGATTATATATATGAGCAGCCGTTCGCAATTAGCTAGTTGGCAAGCACTATCTGAAAGTGCCAAGAAGATGAAACAAATTCATCTTAAAGATTTATTTGCCAAAGATAGCACGCGTTTCGAGCAATTCTCAGCTCAGATCCCAGGCGTATTATTCGATTACTCGAAGCAACAAATTGATAAAACAGTTTTTGAACAATTAATCTCTTTAGCGAAAGAGTGTGACATTAGCGCATGGCGCGAAAAAATGTTCAGTGGTGAAAAAATTAACATTACTGAAGACCGTGCTGTACTTCATACTGCACTTCGTAACCGTGCTAATACAGCTATAATAGTTGATGGTGAAAACGTAACAGACGCAGTAAACGCTGAGCTTGCTAAAATGAAAGCGTTCGTTAGCAAGGTTCGCAGTGGCGAGTGGTTAGGCTACACAGGTAAAGCGGTGAAAGATGTCGTTGCAATTGGTGTAGGCGGTTCAAATTTAGGCCCGCAAATGGCAACTGAGGCGCTTGCAGCCTACGCTGATGACACATTAAATGTTCATTACGTATCAAATGTTGATGGTGTTCAGATTGCATCAGTTTTACAAGGTTTAGACGCTGAAACGACGTTATTTGTTATTTCATCTAAAACGTTTACAACATCAGAAACCATGACTAATGCTAAATCAGCGGTTGAATGGTTTTTGCAAACAGCACCGGATCAAGAGCACATTGCTAAGCACTTTGTTGCTGTTAGTACAAATTTAGAGAAAACAGCAGCTTTTGGCATCGCTGATGAAAACGTATTCACAATGTGGGATTGGGTAGGCGGTCGCTTTTCATTATGGAGTGCGATAGGCTTACCAATTGCCTTGTATTTAGGCTTTGAAGCATTTGAAGAAATCTTAGAGGGTGCGTTTGAAATTGATGAGCATTTTAAAAATGCTGAATTTGAAAACAACGTACCATTATTAATGGCGCTTTTAAGTGTTTGGAATACGAGTTTCTTAGATTATACGGCGCAAGCTATTTTACCTTACGACCAAGCATTACACATGTTACCTGCATATTTACAGCAAGGTGAGATGGAAAGTAACGGCAAGCACGTTACTTTTGATGGTGAAACAGTGTCTTACACAACAGTACCTATTATTTGGGGTATGACTGGTATTAACGGCCAACACGCATTTTACCAATGTCTGCACCAAGGTAATGTAATTGTACCAGCTGACTTTATTGCCTCAATTGAGCCGCAAGTAAATGTTGGTAAGCACCATGATATCTTATTATCAAACTTCTTTGCACAAACCGAAGCAATGATGGCTGGTGTTGATGCAGAGCAAGTAACTGCTGATTTAACCGCAAAAGGTAAATCTGAAGCAGAAATTGCAGAATTATTGAATCACAAGATTCATCAGGGTAATCGCCCAACAACCTCAATGTTATTAGACAAGGTTGATGCAAAAACAGTTGGTCGTTTAATTGCACTTTATGAGCACAAGATTTTCTGCCAAGGCATCATCTTAGAAATCTGTTCTTTTGATCAGTGGGGTGTAGAGCTAGGTAAAGGGCTTGCTTCTAAAATTGAAGCTGAATTATTTGATGACACAGTAAGTCATCCGCATGACAGTTCAACGAATGGACTGATCGCTTACTATAAAACGCATCGTAAGCAGTAACTGATTCGCAGCAATAGCTGCAAAACGGATACCTTTGAACGGGTAGCGCTGGAGTTCTTAGGGCCTGTATTTTTGTGAGAGGATTTACAGAGCCCCTAAGACTCATTTACTTCAGCCAATACAAGAATAATGAGTAAGCTACTCACAAAACAAATTCAACAGGTTTTGTTAATGGAACTATCAAACAAAGCCAGATCAACCAGATAACAACGAGCATTGCCAAATTTCATGAGAGTCATGGAGTTTATTTATTCGGCATTGCCAATGTAGAGAGTGATATATGCTAAATCCATTTGATATCGTAATTTTTGGGGGCGGTGGTGATCTTGCGTTACGCAAATTGCTTCCTGCAATGTATCGCGCTTATCAAGAAGGTAATTTACCTCAAGGTTCGCGCATCCTTCCTACGGTACGTGACCAAAACAAATGCAAAGAATATATCGAGACGGCTCATAAAGCTTTGCAAGAATTTTTAGGTAAAGGCGAATACAACGCAAAAGATTGGAAAGCGTTTGCATCTTACTTAGTTCCTGTTGTTTCAAATGTTACTGAAGCCGATGATGACTGGGATAAGCTAAGAGATATTTTAAATGAACACGATGCTGATAAGTCTCGTGTTTTTTACCTTTCATTACCACCTGCAGTATACGGTAGCTGCTGTGAAATTTTATCTTCAAAGGGGTTAATCACAGAAACATCACGTGTAGTGGTTGAAAAGCCAATTGGTTACTGTGGTGAGTCAGCAGAAGCAATCAATGCGAAAATTGCTGAATACTTTAATGAAGAACAGATTTTCCGTATTGACCATTACTTAGGTAAAGAAACCGTACAAAACTTAATGGCACTGCGTTTTTCAAACTCACTGTTTGAAAACCTTTGGGATGCTAAATCAATCGATAACATCCAAATCAGCTTATCAGAAACCGTAGGCCTAGAAAGCCGCGCTGGTTTCTACGATAAAGCGGGTGCATTACGCGATATGGTACAAAACCACTTGCTACAATTACTTTGCTTAGTGGCAATGGAATCTCCAAACAAATTAAACGCAAACAGCATCCGTACTGAAAAATTAAAAGTACTAGAGTCGTTACGTCCGTTAGTGGCTGAAGATGTTGATGCAAACATTGTACGTGGTCAGTATGTACCAGGTAACTTAGACGGTAAAATCGTCCCAGGTTATTTAGAAGAATTAAACGAAGGTGCGAGTAAAACAGAAACTTTTGTTGCTATTCGTGCGCACATCGATAACTGGCGTTGGGCAGGTGTTCCTTTCTATCTTCGTACTGGTAAACGTATGAAAAAGCGTTGTGCTGAAATCGTTGTTGAATATAAAAAGGTTTCACACAATGTTTATACAGACAACGTAGGCAATATTGAGCCAAACCGTCTCGTTATTCGTCTGCAACCTGAAGAAACAATTCAATTAACATTGATGTCTAAGCGTCTTGATAACCTTGAAATGCAGTTAGAGCCAGTAACAATGAACATTGAGTTATCTCAGGCTTATAGTAATGGTTTCCATTCAGATGCTTATAAGCGCTTAATGTTAGATGCTGCGGCAAATAACCCATCACTGTTTATTCACCGTGATGAAGTGCGCCAAGCTTGGAAATGGATTGATCCAATTATTGAGCGCTGGCAAGAAAAAGGCGCCCCTTCGTTATACCGAGCAGGTACTTGGGGACCGGACGATGCTGATGAATTGTTAGAAGAAAACAATCATGTATGGTTTAACACAGGCGATAAGGCGTAATTAAGATGGCAACAATTGTTGAAAAATTCTTTGCAAACAAAGACGAATTAACAGCTGAGCTTTCTTCAAGCCTTGAACAAAGCCTTGTTGCTGGTATTAAAGAAGATGGTCGCGCGGTACTGATGGTATCGGGTGGCTCATCGCCGGCACCAGCTTATAAGCATTTATCAAACCTTGAACTTGACTGGGCAAACATTGATGTAGCTATGGTTGATGAGCGTTGGGTTGATGCTGATCATGAAAAAAGTAATGAAGCATTTATCAAAAGCACGCTGTTACAAAACTATGGCGCTGCAGCTAATTTCGTAACGATGAAAAATGACGCATTAACGGCTCAAAATGGTGTAGCTGATTGTGAAGCTGCCTATAAAGCATTAAAGCGTCCTTTTGATGTGACGATTTTAGGTATGGGTCCTGATGGCCACACAGCATCACTTTTCCCACACGCCGAAGGCCTTGAACATGGTTTAGCCACAGATGATTTAGTGTGTGCAATTAACGCCATTGAAAGTGATGTAACTGGCAAGATCACTGAGCGTATGACGCTAACTTTATCTGCAATCGCAGATTCTAAAGTTGTTAAGCTATTAATTAGCGGTGAAGAAAAACTTGCAGTATATAAACAGGCTAAAGAGGGCGGTGCAGTTGCTGACATGCCTTTGCGTGCAGTATTAAATCACCCACATATCAATATTGAAGTTTATTGGGCACCTTAATCGCCTAATCAAACCAACTTATCTAAAGCGAGCTTAGGCTCGCTTTTTTGTTGTTAAATATTCACTTTAAACAAACCATTTCGTATCAACGCACTTTCTTAAAATAGCGCCATAAAGTGTTAGACAAGTACAAAATGGCCCTATATAATTAAAAATGACAACGCTGTCATTGTTATTGATTGTTATTCTCAAACCCCTTTAGCTTACTCTGCCCAGAAAAAGTTAAAAATAAATTGTACATGACAGAGTGCTTTTAGAAACAGGCTAGTTTCTTAAGCTAATCAACTGTTAGATAACAGTTTTTATATAACTTTTAGTTATGGTTAATAGTTGTACAGTGGCAACTTAAGCTTACAAAATTACACGTTATTTTTAGCTGTTTTCAAAAACTCATCCTTTTGGTCTTTTCATCTGTAATATCACTCATGCTATATTTGCGCCGTTTATTTGTAACAATTCTTAAAAACTCAATATTAAATATTAGTTATATCAATTACTTGATTATTTCGTTGTAAATTTTTTGCACAAATTAACCAAAAAGATGTAGCACAAATGTAATTTAGAGTGTATGGTTTGTTACTAGATGACAGCGTTGTCATCATCACTGGGCAGAAGTGATATAAAAAACCAACAAAATGATTCAAGGGGAATCCTGTGTTAGCTAAAAATTTTAAGAAAAGCTTATTAGCAGTTAATATCGGCCTCGTAATGAGTGCTGGGTTCACTGGCGCTGCATACGCAGCAGAAGAAACTAAAGTTCAAGAAGATGTTGAAGTAATTGAAGTTCGCGGTATTCGCCGTTCACTTGAAGCTTCAATGAATACTAAGCGCTTTGCTGACAGCGTTGTCGATGCTGTTTCTGCAGAAGATGTCGGTAAGTTTCCTGATAGCGATGTAGGTGAAGCACTTGGTCGTATTTCAGGTGTTGCTGTTAACCGTGCTTTTGGGCAAGGCCAGCAAGTGTCTATTCGTGGTGCATCTGCACAATTAACGCGTACTTTACTAAATGGACACTCAGTTGCTTCAACAGGGTGGTATGATCAACAGTCTATCGATAGAAGCTTTAACTACACATTACTTCCACCTGAAATGGTCGGTGGTATTGAAGTTTATAAGTCATCTCAAGCGAATCTCGTTGAAGGTGGTATCGGTGGTACGGTAATCGTAAACACTCGCAAACCTTTAGATCTTGACTCTAATACTCTTTTTGGAAGTGTAAAAGCTGACTACGGTACGATCTCAGAAGAAACAGATCCTGAAATCTCTGGTCTTTATAGCTGGAAAAATGATGAAGAAACGTTTGGTGCGCTTGTATCAGCAGCATTTTCTGAAACAAATTATCAACGCAATGGTATTGAGTCTTTAGTAGGTTGGGGTGACATTGTTCCTTCAACATTCCAACAACAACGTGAACGTACAGCTATTAACGCAGTGTTCCAATACCGCCCGACTGATGAACTAGAGTTAGGTCTTAACATAATGACTTTAGACTTATCAGCTGATAATGCTAACACGTCATTATTTGTTATGTTCCCTGATGACAAAGATGCAGCTTGTGAGCAAGTTAATGTTGATGGAACATGTACTTTCTATCGCCGTTCAGGTGATGGCGCAAATCCAGGTTGGGCACAAACTTGGGCTCGTGCAGGTTCAATGACTTCAGATACTTTTGACTTCGACTTTAAGTATTCAGGTGAAAACTTC
Organism: Pseudoalteromonas sp. PAR1; assembly: GCF_947311895.1. Lineage (NCBI taxonomy): Bacteria > Pseudomonadati > Pseudomonadota > Gammaproteobacteria > Alteromonadales > Pseudoalteromonadaceae > Pseudoalteromonas > Pseudoalteromonas sp. PAR1. The sequence goes on from NZ_CAMZMY010000003.1 coordinate 262,278, forward strand.
GAACTTAAAGGTCGAGTTGGTAATACCCAATCTGAAGGTGGTACAGATTTAACAGCAAACTATGGTTTCTGGTTAGGCACTCCAGCAGACTATGCCGGCACCTATGATGCGACAGGCGATGTTATTGATATTAATGTTGCAAATAAATCATTCACGCCAGATGACTTCCAAGGACAATTATCTTCAGCAGGTTGGGCTCTTAAGAAACAGCCGAATACGGACGAAGAGACTTATGCACAGTTTGATTTAACTATCCCTGTAGATTTTGGCGCAATTACAGCTATTAAAACAGGTTTCCGTTGGGCTGATCATGAAGTTAAGCAAGAAACTTATACTGCAAACTTAGTTGACTCAATCGCTGCATACGATGCATCTCGTTATTACTCAGGTACGGTTTCTTCTGGTGCAGGCTATACATTACCAGAGCCAAAGCTTGATCAAATGATTAGTGATGGTTACGCTGCTATTACCAGCTTCGATAATACATCTATCGCTTATAAATCTGGCTACGGTACGATTCAAGAAGAAAATATCTCGCTATACGCAATGGCTGATTTTTCAGCAGAAGGTATTCGCGGTAACTTTGGCCTAAGATATGTTTCTACAGATGCAGAGTCTGATTATTATGCATTAAATGCTAATGGTGACTATGGTAACGGCCTTAGCACTGAAAAAGCAGACTACAGTGAAGTATTACCAAGTGTTAACGTTGCGTTTGACCTAACTGAAGATATGATTCTGCGCTTCTCTGCCGCACAAGTTATCTCTCGTGCTAATTATGCGGACATGTTTGCAGCATCTTCGTTGTCTGGTTACGAAGATGGCACAATTGGTAATGAGGTAATTACTACAGGTAATATCGGTCTTGAACCGTTTAAGGCAACACAAGCTGATTTCGGTATTGAATATTACTTTGATGGCGACGGCATGATAAGTGCGGCTTACTTTATCAAGGATATTTCTTCATTTACTAAAGTTGACCAAATTCTGAATCAAAGCATAGGCATTGTAGACCCAGATTCAGGTGTTGATAACTGGACAGTTGCTACTAAAGGAACTGGTTCAGGTGGTGAAATTCAAGGTATCGAGCTGCAAATTCAAGATGGTTTTGATAATGGCTTTGGTTATCAAGCAAACTATACTTGGGTTGATTCAGAAGCGCCTGCAGAGAACTTCCCTGACCGCATCGAATTATTCTCTGACTCTTCAGAGCATACGGTTAACTTAGTTGGTTACTATGAAGCAGATTTCTATAGCGTACGTTTAGCGTATAACTGGCGCTCAGAGTATATGGTTCGTGAAGCACCTTACTTCTATGGTAACCGCGAGCATCAAGACTATGGTACGCTCGATCTAACAGCTAAGTTTGCTGTAACTGACTACCTAGACTTAACATTTGAAGCGGTTAATATCACTGAAGAAGATAGTATCCAAATTGGTACTGCTACAGGTGATGCTGAGGTTAAACCAGAGCTTCGTAACGGCTATCCAGCATGGAGCTTTGAAGGTGAAGCACGCTACAAGCTAGGTGTATCACTACGTTTCTAAGTTGATTTAGATAACGAAATTAAGAAAGCCCAGCTTGTACTGGGCTTTTTTGTGAGTAAAAAGTGGGCGAGTAAAAATGATAAAAAAAATCGCAATTGTTGGTGGCGGAACAGCAGGTTGGTTAACTGCTAACCATTTGGGGCATGCGCTTTTAAATAGTGGCATTGAGATCACGTTAATCGAGTCACCAAATATTGCCAGCATAGGTGTCGGTGAAGGAACTGTTCCTTCGATGCGCAACTCATTGCAAAAGTTTGGTATCAGTGAAAGTGACTTTATCAACGAATGTGATGTTACTTTTAAGCAGTCAATCAAGTTTGTAAATTGGCTAGATAAACACAAACATGGTGCTAACTTTTACCATCATTTATTTGATCATCCACATATTTTTGGTGAGCAATTAACGCTGCAGTGGCTTGCTGACGGTAACGGCAATGACTACGCTGAATTTGTTTCTAAACAGCATGTGTGCTGTGAAAATAATCTAGCGCCAAAAACAATCGCAACACCGCAATATGCCGGTATCAACGGTTATGCTTATCATTTTGACGCTAAAAAGTTTGCTTCATTCTTAGGAAGTCATGCCACGCAACATTTTTCCGTAAAACACCTTTTTACTGAAATTAAAGATATAACCTGTGATCAGCAAGGCTTTATTACACATCTAATTGACTCAGAAGGTAACGCCTTAGAGTTTGACTTTATTATTGATTGTTCTGGTTTTTCGGCTGCCTTTATCGGGCAAAAACTAGGGGTCGGTTTTGTCGATAAATCAGATAGCTTATTAACCGACACAGCAATCACCTTGCAAGTGCCTACACAAAGTGATGATGAAATACCGCCTTATACTATCGCCACAGCACACCAAGCTGGCTGGATCTGGGATATTGCGCTTACAGAGCGAAGAGGAGTGGGGTTTGTTTATTCATCTAAGTATATGAGCGATGAGCAAGCTCACGAAAAATTACATCGTTACTTAGGTAATAAATTTGAGCATTTAACGCCAAGAAAAATCCCGATGAAAGTAGGGCATAGAGAAAAAATGTGGCACAAAAACTGTGTTGCTATAGGGTTATCGCAAGGCTTTGTTGAGCCACTCGAAGCCACAGCCATTTTAATTGCGGACTTTTCTGCAGGGTTATTAGCTAAACGTTTTCCGCGCAGCCGCGATGACATTAAATTAGTTGCTGATGATTACAATCAGCACGTGAATTATGTATGGCAGCAAACCTTTGATTTTATAAAAATGCATTACTGTATTTCGGATAGAACCGATTCGGCCTTTTGGCGTGATAACAAAAAAACCGAGCAGCTATCAGAAAAACTAAAAAATAACCTAGCACGTTGGCAGCGCTTTACACCGGTACGAGAAGACTTTGCCAGTAAGTTCGATTTATTCGACTTAGAAAACTACTTATATGTACTGTTTGGTATGCATTATGTACCAGTCAAGCAGCAATCTAAGCAGAACGACAATCAACACGTTGCTGAATTTAAACAGCAGCGCGTCAAGCAGTTATTAAATGAGCTACCTAAGCACAGAGAGCTGCTAGATAAAATAAAGAAATTTGGCTTACAGAAAAACTAGTTTTCATTAACTGAGCTGGCTAAAAACCACTAGCCAGTTCAGTTAATTCTAAAAAATGAGGAGATAGATAAACGGCTGTTGTTAATATCATTGTTGTACTTTTTGTTATTAAAAAGAGCTGCGCTATGCAGTAGGTTGCTCTTATAAATTACTAACCTATTTACCTTTGCTTCAATATTCACCACTTTTTCAAAGAGCTCTGTTGTTTCATTTAAATAGCCCTGATGAGTTGCGCTGTGCTTTTTAGTATCAGCAATCATTTTATGTACGCTATTTTGATTATCAGCTGTCACTTTAATGATGTTGTCAGGGCGGTATTTGTAAATGCCCGTACCACCCCATTCTTTAGCAGATAAATAATGCACTGCTGCAAATGTTTTATCGTCCGTCGAGTCAATATGTGGCATACGCTGTAAGGTATTTAGTTCGTCCGCATTTTGTGTAACTAATGAAAGCTTGCAGCGGTGAAGATATAAATTATTTTCACCGCTTGTAATTATCCCTTGCTCTAAAAGCTCATTAATTAACTGCTCAAAAGCACGATAGTAAGGCGCTGGCATTTCATCACGCTTGCCGGGGTAGAGCGTTCCATCACTACCGAAAGGCTGGAAATAAGCTGTTTCTGTAGCAAATTGATAAATAGGCTCAAGGCTGTGTAAAAAGTCATCAATAATAATGACAGTTTCATTAATTTCAGCAATGAAAACGCTGCTTATTTTATAGTCTTTATTTAAATGATAGCCTTCCATTGTTTGCCTCATTATTTCCATAATTGTTGAATATACTAACAAAAATAGTGGCTTATGCGTGATAATATTTACTTGTTTATAGTTTGTTTTTTCATCATTTGGGATTGATTGGTAAGGTGGGTAGTTTTGTTAATCTATAATGTACAAACTGCCACAAAATTTTCACTTCCTTTTTGTTGCCAAAACCTATAGGCTTTGGGCACTAACAGCAAAAACATATTATAAAATTAATGGAGCAGTATCATGGCGGAGCAACAAGTACAGCCTTTACATAACGAAAAACATGCCAACACTAAAATCCAAAATGGCATCAATATCGAGTTTATGAAAACTCAGCACTTAGTACCTGTGGTTGCACACGAATTTGCACGCATCGCAAATGAATTCCCAATGGCATTTGTTAAAAACAACGAATCAGGTCAATTCCAAGCAGTTGCGTTATTTGGTCTAGAGCCAGGCGAAAACCTTTTCATCCAAGATGGCAAATGGACTGCGGCATTTGCTCCAATGGCAATGACTCGTTATCCACTTGGTCTTGTTAAGCACCCAGAAGCTGATCAATTTGGTATCGTAATTGACGAAGCAAGCCCATTAGTAAGTGAAGAAGCGGGTAACGCACTTTTCGAAAACGGTGAAGAGACCGATTATCTTAAGCGTCGTAAAGAAGCACTTGTTTCTTACATTGAGTTTTCGCAAGTAACAGAAGCATTTACTAAATTCTTAGCAGACAAAGAATTATTAGTAGCGCAAACGCTAACAGTAGAAATTAAAGGTGAGAAAAAAGACATCAACGGTATCTACCTTGTTGATGAGAAAAAACTTAACTCACTAAGCGATGAAGAGTTCTTAGAACTTCGTAAACGTGGCTACCTAGCACCTATCTACTCTTTCTTAACGTCTACTCACCAAGTAGCTCGTTTAGCACGTTTAAAAGCAGCGCAAGCTTAATTTTAAACTGCTGAAAAAAGCGCCATTAGGCGCTTTTTTTGTTTCTTTTATCGGTTAAAGCTTGAAATACAGCGCTGAATTATTCACATTGGGCTTACAAACTAAAATAAATATAAGTGCCCTTATGCTAAAAACATTACTTACCTCAGCTATTGCGCTTAGCGCATTATCATTTAGTACCCTAAGCCACAGTAGTGATCAACCTTTTGCTATCGCTATTCATGGTGGTGCAGGCACCATAGAAAAGAGTCGCTTCACACCAGAACAAGAAAAAGCCTATCGTGAAAAACTAAAAGAAGCCGTTGAAACCGGCTATGCGGTACTCGAAAAGGGCGGCGAGAGCTTAGATGCCATCACTGCGGCAATTAATGTGCTTGAGAACTCACCGTATTTCAACGCAGGTCGCGGTGCTGTGTATACTTATGATGGTGCTCATGAGCTTGACGCATCAATTATGGATGGCCGTACACGTCAAGCAGGTGCTGTTGCAGGGGTTAAACATATTGAAAACCCTATTAATCTGGCACGCCTAGTGATGGAAAAATCAGTGCATGTCATGCTCAGCGGTCAAGGTGCCGAAGAGTTTGCAAAAACCCAAGGTATGCCGCTGGTTGAAAACAATCTATTCGATACAGATCATCGCTACAAGGCATTATTAAAAGCCAAAGAAAAACTCGATAAACAAAAAGTAACTAGCAAAGACTACCAAGCAGCACATAAAGCCCTGCCTGTTAATTACAAAATGGGCACCGTTGGTGCAGTTGCACTTGATAAAAACGGCAATATTGCTGCAGGTACTTCAACAGGTGGTATGACTGCAAAACGCTTTGGCCGTGTGGGCGATTCACCCGTGATTGGTGCAGGTACGTTTGCTGAAAATGAATCATGTGCAGTATCTGCGACAGGGCATGGTGAGTATTTTATTCGCTACAATGTGGCAGCTGATATTTGTGCTCGCGTAAAATACCAAGGTAAAACCATTGTTGAAGCGGGTAACGAAGTGATCCACGATGTATTAATGCCTATAGGTGGCACAGGCGGTGTGATCATCATTGATGCTAAAGGGAACATCAGCTTGCCGTTTAACACCGCTGGTATGTATCGTGCGAGTAAATCAAATACATCACCAACGTATGTGGGGATTTTTAAAGACGAGTAATGAATCTTCAGACAATAATAAACCGAGTTGAACTCGGTTTTTTATTGTCACCAACGTTATTGCCGATTAATTTTCACCTTGAAGGGAGTTTCATCTTGATTAGTTGAGCGATAAGGGTTGATATCTAAACCGCCACGGCGTGTGTAACGCGCATATACTTCTAACTCTTCGAGGTTTAACTGCTGCATTAAATCGCAGTAGATACGCTCTACACATTGCTCATGAAATTCGTTATGAGTACGAAACGAAATTAAATATTTTAATAAGGCTTCATGGCAAATAGCTTGGCCTTTATAACGAATAATCACACTCGCCCAATCAGGCTGTGAAGTGATCAAACAGTTCGATTTTAGTAAATGGCTGTGTAAGGTTTCTGAGACAACCTCATCACCATTATGGCGAAGTGAGCTTGCATCAATATCATAGCTGGTGATTTCGATATCAAGATCATCAATACACTCACCCGGTAACGCTGTAAAAGGTAAACAGTTGAAATCGTCTGCTTGGTATAATGTAACTAACACCTGTGCATTTACCGCATCTGATAAGTCTTTGCTAAGCGCTTGATGTACGTCTTCTAGCGTCTCAAAGCGTGTCTGATTAAAGCTATTCAGATACAACTTGAATGACTTAGACTCAATGATGTGACTGCTTTGGCAAGGAAATACAAAAGTAGCCACAGCGACCATTGGCTTACCCTTGCTATTTAGCCACGATAATTCATAGCCAGTCCAAATATCTTGGCCTTTAAACGGTAAGTTATCTTCGCTAACACCTAAAGCATCACGGTTTAGTTTGCGGGCAATAGGAAACAACAAACTTGGCGTATAGGTATCAACATATTCTGTGCTTTTACCAAGAACACTGTCTTTTAGTTCGGGTGAGTTGCTGTAATCTGTCATCTTTACACTTTTGTAGTTACAATGTTGGCATTATACCTAAAGCCAATGAGTTTCGCAGTATGTCTGTTTCTATAAAACTAGATAAGTTACATCAAGCATTTAGTGAAAAATGCCTAGAACGCACAGGAAAACTTCCTGTTATTGAACATGATACAGCATGGCCAAGTCCATGTGAGCAGGGCGAAGTTGATGAGCAGGGGCTTATTCAGTGGTGTCCAGTCCCACAACAACCTGCTGGCAGTTTAGATGACCTAGCCAAGGCGCTCGAGTTATCTTTTCCTGAAGACTTAAACCCCTTATTTGGTCATCTTTATGCGGGTAACTTGTTATTGAATGTTGATGATCATCACATTGAATTGCTACAAGCATGGAATGAAGATGATTTTAGCCGCTTACAGCAAAATATTACGGGTCACGTACTGATGAAGCGTAAGTTAAAGCAGCCAGAAACCGTGTTTATAGGCCTAACAGAGCAAGATGATCTGCTTATTACTGTATTAGTCGAAAGCGGTGAGGTTTGCTTAGAGTACGTGGGTAAAAAACCGCATCATGTATTAGCAAATAGCATCAGTGAGTTTTTAGACAAAGTAACGGTATAAACTTAATAAGTAAAAAGGGGCGATTGCCCCTTTCGTGTATCTGGTTATTGCCTATATTTGGTTATTGAAAGTCCCACGAGATATTCGAAACAATCCCACAAGGCTCACAACGAAAATCAAATAAGCCAAACCATGGCTCAGGTAATTTCCACTCGCCATCGCAACTTGGGCAGCGACGTTTAAGCTCTGACTCTTTATCAACGCCACCAACACGGTATAAATAGTAATAAACCGGCTTCTTGGTTAGAAAACTAATACGCTTAGTGATATCGCGACCACGGCGATATAAGTCACTATTGATACTAGTTAGCTCTTCAAGCGCAGGAAATTCACAACGGGTTGCACCATTGATCTGAATTTGATCGCACGCTTGCCAGTCTTCTTGCCATTTTATTAGTGTTTTATAATCGCCATTGGCAATGGCCGGAATGCGAAATAACGGCACAGGTAAAAAGTCATCACCACAATAGAGCGGGCTACAGGTATGCACATACGTAGTGTATAAGATATAGCACGACGGATCATGGCACATGTCAGCGCCATTTGAGTGAATATCTTGGCCGACCACTTTAACTTTTGGTGCAAGTAAGCCCGCGGTGTGTAATTGCTCAATACTGTGCTTTACAAACGGACTATGATTGAGCGGATGCATCGCATCTTCGGTCGGGCACATCACACGGGTAATGAAAAATCCATCTTTTAAAACCGTTGGAAATTCATCACCAATGATTTGGCCGTTAAAACGAAGTGCATTAACTAGGCGGTTTATTGCCTGCTCAGCAAGCTCTAGGGTAGTATCTTGGTAGCAATCAAAAGTCAGATCGACAACAAACATTATTTTTTCTCAAGCAGTGCTAATAACCTGTCTAATTTAGCTTCAATACGGTCCAATTGACTTTCTTTTGGTGTACTCAGTTGTTCATTTGACGGGTTATTGATGAAGTTATTAATTGAATCCGGATTGTTTTTATATTGGCTAACCGCGGCGATGATCACAGGCATCGGCATAGGTTGTGTTAGCTTACTTTTGGTTAAGGCAACTGTTGGGGTTTTACCTTCATCAAGAAGGGTTTTAATTGCATCAAATACAACGGCATTCATTTTTGTATAAACTCTTTAATAAAGACTAATACCAACTCGTAAAAATACATAATGAAATAAACGAGCAAGCATAAAATACATCACAGTGTATGGCTGCGATGCGCGCGTATGGTAGCAATAATAGAGGTGTTGTGAAATTACTTTCCTTATTTGTGGCCGAAAAGCAGATGCAATTTAGGCCACAAATAAGCATTCATGTTTTTATTGACGCAGTCGCGCGTCTAATTCATCAATCACCTCACTCCAAGCCCCATCTTCAGCTAGCGATTCAGCTAAAAAATGCTGCTGAGATTCATCCCAGAATGGAGCATCCTGTAAGAGGGTGGTATCTGACAGTTGATGCGATGCTATGAAAGCATCTATTTCACTTTCTTTGCTTGGTAAACCAAGTTGTGCAAATAAGGTCGAAATGTCATGTTTTGTCGTATCCATAGTTCTGCTCCTTGTGTATGGCGATATTTATTACTGCTTGAACTTAATGATGATGAACCGCAGTTTAACTTACGCTGAATTTGTCTTTAATCGCTGTTAGGTATATACCTTATAGTCTAGTACGAAAATAATAAAACAAATAAAAGGATGAGTATTTTGACAGTTGCTGAACCCGAAACCTTAAGTGTGCAATACCTTAGTGCTGAAGACATCAGCACTGCCGCAAGCCTTATTTATCAAGCCTATCATGACGACCCTGTTCTTCAGAATGTACTAGGTTTTCAACAAGATAACCCAAGTAAATATGAAACTAAATTACGTGCTTTGGTACGTGAAGAGCTAGCAAGTTTCTGGCAAGAAAAACAGCCATTAATAGGCCTTTACTCGCAAAGTAGATTAAAAGCGATTGCCTGTGTATTTGATTCTGCAAGTGAACTACAAGCTGAACGATATTGGCATTGGCGCTTAAAATTAATGCTCAGTGCGGGTTATCTGCAGACTAATCAGCTTATAGAAAAAGAGCGAACTATCCGTGAAGCGCTTTCGAGCAAGGGCCATTATTTGTTTTTAGCCTTCATTGCCGTTGATCCACATTTTCAGGGGCAAGGTTTCGGCAGATATCTGCTACGAGGTCTTGATGATTTAGTTGAGTCAAGCAGTCAAACAAGTGGTTTAGCAGTATTTGTTACTCGCCCTGAGCAGCGCGAATTCTTTAGTTCTGAAGGGTTTGAGGTATTCAAAGCCCTAAGCTTTAACCAAGTCGAAGGAGACTTAATGTTTAAAGCAGTAAATTGACGAAAGGACGTTTTGGAAATAGCAATGTGAGATAAGTCTCACATTGCTGTGCGCTTTGTCAGTTTAATGCCTTTAAATCTGTACCCAAAAAAGCTTATTCTAATGATTTTAAACGATTTATTATTTTTTTGCATTTTTGTGACTAAGAAAAAATTCATTTTTATGCCTATCAAGATTTCCTCTTTTCTCTAAACTCAATCATGTCAAGAAGACACAGGTTCAATGATTGAACTGATGCCAAGGATTAGGATTATGGCAACAAAGCAAGATGCTTAGCAGGAAGCAAAGGGACAAGTGCTAGGGAAGCAAGGATGAACAAGGACACTGCCAGGATGCAGTACGATCGCGGAGCGATTGAAAAGGACTGACCAAAGGATGATTTAGCAGGAAGCTAAAGGAGCGTTTGGAAAACGAAGTGGATAGCCATTGATGGCAAGAGGACGGCACTAGGATGTGTTAAATGTTACAAGATGTAGCATGGTGGGTGTATCGGATGTATACCCGTTCAGGGGATAGATAAAAAGGCAGCTTCGGCATAAGTACGGATACTTAATCATGGAAGTAGCAAGATTGGGGCGTGGCTAATAGCTACGCCTTAGTTCTTTCTGGGGGTTGTACTTCTCGCACCAACAATTACTTTGTAAAACTCGCAACTCGCAACTCGCAACTCGCAACTCGCAACTCGCAACTCGCAACTCGCAACTCGCAACTCGCAACTTAAATTTTGTGCGGCGGTATTACTACGCTTTTAAGTAATTCATTTTCCATGATCAAAACGCCTTGATACACGCTTTGCCCATCACTTGAGAACTCAAAAATAAACTCGCTTTTAATACCAGGTTTACCGCTTTTTAAAATGCCCACTCTGCGTTTATTGCAAGCAACACTCATCAATTGCACATTCAATTGCTCAATTTGTCTTTGTGCATGAAGGTTAGCTGCTTCGGCTACTTTTCTGTTTAACCAAAAAAAGTAGATGATGCTGCCAATGATGATGAGTGTCCACAAGCCTGCCATTTACGAGAATAACCTTCCAATTGCGCGAGCGAGTGTTTCGCTACGATTTTCTTTTCTTAATATACCTAGTAGGTGAGGGCGAATACTAGGAATTGCAACTAAATCGGTGAAAATACTCACAAACAGTTGTTCAATCTCAGTATGGTGCGCACAGCAATCCATAAACACATGTAAGCGTTCTGGGTCTTCAAGGGTGCTAAAACAACGCCCTGCAATCGTTAATAGTACATCTGACTGGGTGTTCATATCAGAGCGCAATACAGCATCAACCAGTTGCGCAGTTAAACCTTGCGCTGGTGTTTTTGATAAACTTCTGAGGGCTGCAACAAGGGCGATGTCATCTTTTTGCTCTATCGCATTTAAACCATAGGCTAACAATTGCTCTGCAAACACGGGTTCGATTGCCACATGTTCAAGCATTGCACTCAGCGGCTGTAATACTTCGACTGGTAATTGCCCCCAAGCGGCTTGTAGATTTGCTAAATTGGTGTCGTTATCTAAACGCATCGCAAAGTCAGCAATACCTTGTACTGCAACACTTTGCCAATTATCAAAACCCAGTTTGCCTGAAAAATACAGCTGAGCATATTCGTAATACTGTGAAGCACTTTGCTTAAGTAAACATTTAACCTGCGCATTAAATGCTGCTAGCTTGTTAGCGTTTGGCGTAAATACATACGGGTTGTTATCAAGTTTGCCTTCGGCATTTTCGCCGGTAATTTCTGTACCAAGTGCTTCAATAACCATATTAGCGAAATGGTCGCGGCTTGCGCTTACAAGACGGCTTTGCTCATCAAGTGGGAATTTTAAAAACCATACATAAGGTTCTTTAGATGCTTTTACATCCCAAAATTGAATAGCAAGCCAAGCATGACCAGCAAGCGGGTATGGGTAAGGGATTTTTGTTTCTTCAATGGCAAGAAATTGTTTTTTGTCTAATTTCGTGATGTGTCTGCCAATATCGAAGGCACGCCAAGTGGTACCTGCTGCATCCAGAAGTTGCCCTAGTGTGGCGATCTGCTCAGTCATAAAATCTCAATTACCGTTATTAATCTATATCAGCCGCGAATTATACGCCATACCATGGCGCCTTGGAACAGGGTATACTAGGGTCTGTTTACCTTCCCTAAGTAAAAAGGTATTAAGAGTTTTACAATGCATCAACAGACTTTGGCGCTGCTGCGCGAATTAGAATCCACATTACAACGCCATTCACTTTGGCAAACAACAGCTATTGACCCAAGTGCGCTCAATTCTAGTGTACCGTTTTGCCACGACACTATGGCTTTTGAGCAATGGCTGCAATTTGTTTTTCTTGAAAAAATGCACGCCCTCATAGCACATGCTCAGCCTTTACCCCGTAATTTTGCAATTGCGCCTATGGCTGAAATGATGCTGGCACAACATAGTGGCGGAAATGATGTGATTACCGTTTTAGAAAAACTCGATCAACTTTTAAGTGATAACTAACATGCAAGAGATTGTTAAGCCACAATTTGACGAGTTAACGATTCTGTACCGCGATGAAAATTACGTTGCGATTGATAAACCATCTGGTTTATTGGTTCACCGTTCGTTTTTAGATAAACACGAAACCCAATTTGCGATGCAGATGCTGCGTGACCAAATTGGTCAACACGTGTTTCCTGTACATCGTTTAGATAGACCAACCTCAGGCGTATTACTGTTTGCGTTAAGTTCAGAAGCAGCCCGTGACATGAACCAGATATTTATTGATGGGCAAATTGAAAAACGTTACTTGGCTTTAGTAAGAGGCTTTTTAAACGAATCAATCTTCTTAGATAAACCTTTAAAAGAAGAGCTTGATAAAATTGCTGATAAGTTTGCTGATCAAGATAAAGCACCACAAGAAGCACAAACGCAATTTCATTGCCTGCACCAAGCAAGCCTACCTATTCCAATTGGTAAATACCCAACAGTTCGTTACTCGCTGGTGGAGTGTTTTCCAAAAACTGGTCGCAAGCATCAAATTCGTCGTCATTTAAAACATTTATCATTGCCTATTATTGGTGATGTAAATCATGGTGATAATCAGCATAATCAATTTTTTAGAGAGCATTTTCAGCTTCGTCGTTTAATGTTATTTGCCTCTGAATTAAAGTTTGTGCACCCTTATAGCAAGCAACCAATAACAATTAGAGCGCCATTAGGCGATGCAATGTTAACGATTTGCCAGCAACTTGGCTGGCCAACAGAAGAAAAGGATTATTATGGCAACCATTAGTATTTTTGTCGGCAGTGTCTACGGCGGTGCTGAGCGTTTAAGCGAACAGGTTATTGAAGTTATTGAAAAGTCAGAGCATCAAGCGCAACTAGTTGAAAATGGCACGGTCGATGACATGCTGGCTGCATCACATATTTTGGTGATCACATCAACGACGGGTCAGGGTGATATTCCTGATAACTTAGTCGCTTTATATAGCCAATTAAACGATCAATTCCCTATGTTAACAGGCAAGCAATACGGCATTATTGCTATGGGCGACCGCAGTTATGGCGATACGTTTTGTGGTGCAGGTCGCAGCTTTGATGAGCTATTTCGCGATTTACAGGCAAAACCTGTTGGTCATCGTTTAGAAATTGATGCTTGCGAAGATTTTGAGCCTTGGCCTGTTACTGAGCCATGGTTAAATGAATGGCTGACGAAAATTAGTTAATAACTCTTATTAGCTAGTGTCTCTTAAAAGTGCTGATTGAATAAGCAATTGGCACTTTCCCCTTGGTTTTTCGAGTACAGAATCTGATATACTAAACCATCATTTTATGAGGCTGTTATGATTTCAAAAAACCAACTGAAACTAATTCGTGCATTAGGTCAAAAGAAGTACCGAAAACAATATAACCAGTACCTTGTTCAAGGCGAAAAAAATGTACTTGAATTACTAAACAGTGGTTTAAGTATTGCTCATATTTTTGCGACTCCTGCATTTATTTCTGCGCATCAAACAGCGCTTGCAGCCCATCAAGTCATTGAAGCAGACGAAGAAAGCCTAACTAAAGCCAGTACGCTTATTAGTAACAACGCAGCCATTGCTGTTGTTGATATGCCAAGCCAGCAAGCATTACCAACATCAGGGCTTATTTTAGCCCTTGATGGTGTGTCGGATCCGGGTAATTTAGGTACCATTATTCGTGTTGCAGATTGGTATGGTATTAAGCATATTGTTACCAGCACAGACAGTGCGGATGCTTATAACCCGAAAACCATCAGCGCAACCATGGGCTCATTTGCTCGCGTGTGTGTCTCACAAACCGACTTAACCAGTTACTTACCTAGCTTAAATCTTCCTGTGTATGGTGCATTTTTAGAAGGTGAGAACATTCACAAAACTGCTCTTAAGCAAGATGCCGTATTACTTATGGGCAGTGAATCCCACGGTATACGTGCTGATTGCGAAAGCTTAGTTACTGATAAAATAACCATTCCGGCTTATGGCCAAGCAGAATCGCTTAATGTAGCCATGGCAACGGGTATTATTTTAGATAATTTTAAGCGCCACGCTTAACCTTTTACCCTAAAATGGGTTAAATTGAAGAATAACAATAAAAATCGGTAAAACAATTAGATGCGCTTAAGCACCATAAAATTAGCGGGTTTCAAATCGTTTGTTGAACCCACTAAGATCCCATTTCCTGATCAGATGACATGTGTTGTCGGCCCGAACGGCTGTGGCAAATCAAATGTCATCGATGCAGTGCGTTGGGTGCTAGGTGAAAGCTCAGCTAAAAACTTACGTGGCGATGCCATGACCGATGTTATTTTTAATGGCTCTACTAATCGAAAACCTATTTCGCAAGCCTCTGTTGAGTTGGTGTTTGATAACACCAGTGGCCATCTTCCGAATACCTTTGCTGATCGAAACCAAGTGGCGATTAAGCGCTTAGTGACCCGTGATGGCCAGTCAATTTATTTTCTAAATGGTAGTAAATGCCGTAAGCGTGATATTACCGATATCTTTTTAGGCACAGGTCTTGGCCCGCGCAGCTATGCGATTATAGAGCAGGGTATGATCTCGCGTTTAATTGAGAGTAAACCGGCTGATTTACGAGTTTTTTTAGAAGAAGCCGCAGGCGTTTCAAAATACAAAGAGCGTCGTCGTGAGACACAAACCCGCATTAAAAGTACCCGCGAAAACCTTGAACGTTTGCTCGATGTAAGGCAAGAGTTACAAACACAGCTCGATAAGCTTGCAGTGCAATCAGTCGATGCAAAAAAGTACCGAGAGTTAAAAGCCACTGAGCGCACCTTAAAAGGACAAATTGCGGTCTTAAAGTGGCAGAAGCTACACCAACAACAAATCGATAAAGCCGAGCAAATCAATAAACTTAAAGAGCAAATCCAGTTCTTTAAAGAAGCGCATTCTGGCCATGATGATGTGTTAGCAAGTCTTGAAAATCAGGTGCAGCTTGAGCAGCAAAAATTGCAAGACGCCCAGCAGACTCAGCATCAAACACACACTGAGTTAACGCGCAAAGAGCAGCAACATATTAGCCTAAAGCAGCAACAGCAAACACTTAGCCAAAACCTTATCAAACAGCAACAACTGCAGTTACAAAACAAAGAGCTGCAAGAAGAGCAACATGCATCGGCTGTAATGTTACAAGAGCTGCTACAAGAAGCGATTGAGCAAAGTTTACTGTGCACTGAGCAAGTTGCAGAAGTAGAGCAACAAGTTGCTGAACAACATCAGTTTAAACAAAGTGCTGATGAGCAATACCAAAGCACCTTACAAAAGAATCAAACTCATGCTAGTGATATTACCGTTGCAAAGAGTCAACAGGCTCACTTTGCACAGACTCTTGCGCAACTTGAATCTCAGCAGGCACAACTTGCCGCTGAAATTAGTGAGCTTGAAGCAACTCCTGTTGCAGCGCAAATTGCTGAGCAACAACAGCATATTCAAACACTGACTAAAGAGCTTGCTCAGCAGCAAAGTGCGCTTAATAAGCTCACTCAGAATCTAGAACAAGCTGATAAAGAGCAACAGCATTTAGAGCAAGATTTTAGACGGGTTCAACAGCATAGTAATGAAAACAAAGCCAGTATTGCAGCGCTTAACTCTTTGTTATCAGAGCAAGCTGATAGCGGGAGTGTTTCTTTATTAGCGCAGCTAAAAGTGACACCAGGCTTTGAGCCGTTAGTTGAACAAGCCCTACTTGGCCTTGAGCATCTAAAGGTCAGTCAACATAAAGAGGCTAACAGTGTTTGGCCTGCATCTGATGATGAGTTACCAAAAGAGTCATTAGCTAATTATATCGAATCGGGTGCTTACCCTGATTTATTAGCACGGTTTGCATTTCAACCTTGTTTTGATGACGCTATTTTGGCGGATCCATATTGGCTGGCAGTGATTGATGAAGAAGGCTGTATTCATGGTCGTAACTTTCACACCGATGCCAATAAAGACGCCGACAATTCTTTGCTTTTAAAGCATGCTCAGCTTAGCGATGCACAGCAGTTAGATGAAGAGCTCAACGAGCAATTAGAAACCAAGCAACAATTGCTAAACGAGCATCTGGCATATAAGAAAACGCTCATCGTTGACAAAGAGCAACACAGAGAGCGAATTCACCAAGCGGCTCAGCAGATTGCATCGGCTAGCACTCGACGCGATATGTTGCTTGAGCAGCAAACGCAGTGGCAAAACCAGCTTGTTAAGTTACAACAGCGTGAAACCTTACTGGCTGAGCAAAAGCAAAATGCCGATGAGCAGCAACAAGCCCAGCAGAGTTTACTTGAGCAATTGCTAGAACAGCAATTAACGCTGGAAACAGAACTCGAGCAGGCTAAACAACGACAAACTGAGGCAAATAACAACTATCGCCAAGTTGCGTCTCAGCTTGAGCAATATAAAACGCAGGCTCACCAAGCAAATTTGGCTGAGCAAAAAGCTCGCAGTGAGTGTCAACTTAGCGAAACCAAATTGCAACACGCCAATGCAGCCCAAAGTGCTGCAAGTGAGGCTGTGTTAGAACTTAATGAGCAACTAGAAGAGTTAGTGATCCCGCTTGAAGAGGTGGCAGAGCAAATCATGCTATTGCTTGAAAAGCATCAACAAAGTGACGTTGAGCTGAAAAACTTGCAAGCGGCCTTGAGTCAAGCTAAAAAGGAGCTTGCTGATAAGCAAACAGCGCTGAAATCGTCGCAATCTGAGTTGGTTACATTACAAGAGCAGTTGCAAGCATTGGCACTGGATGAGCAAAGTTTAATCGTTAAAGCACAAGCTGCGTTAGAGCCACTTGAAGAACTGGAACAAAATTTAAAAACAGTACTTGAAGAACTGCCTGACAGTGCCAATTTAAATAGTATGCAAGCTATGTTGACTAAAACCACCCAAGCTTTAAATGAGCTTGGCGCAGTAAACTTAGCAGCAATTGATGAATTTGAGCAGGCCAAGCAGCGTAGTGATTATTTAAATCAGCAGCTTGATGATTTAACACAAGCGTTAAATACCCTTGAAGGGGCGATTCAAAAAATTGACCGAGAAACAAAAAATCGTTTTAAGGCCACGTTTGAACAAGTAAATACAGACTTTGGGGAATTATTCCCGAAAGTGTTTGGCGGTGGTAGTGCCTACCTTGAATTGACCAGTGATGATCTACTCGAAAGTGGGGTAAGCATCATGGCAAGGCCACCAGGCAAGAAAAATTCGACAATTCACCTGCTTAGTGGTGGAGAAAAAGCGCTGACCGCATTATCATTAGTGTTTTCAATATTCAGGCTCAATCCAGCTCCATTCTGTATGCTTGATGAAGTGGATGCGCCATTGGATGATGCAAATGTGGGTCGTTTTTGCCGTTTGGTAGAAGAGATGTCACAATCAGTACAATTTATTTATATCAGTCATAACAAGATTGCCATGGAAATGGCAGGCAGATTGACCGGTGTAACTATGGCTGAACCGGGTGTTTCACGAATGGTTGCTGTAGATATAGAACAAGCTGTGCAAATGGCACATGCATAAATTTAGTTAGGCATATCAAATAATAAAGGTGAGGGGATGGCCGAAGAATTAAGATGGGCTTTAATCGTAATCAGTGTATTTGTCATTGGTGGTTTATTAATTCACGGCTTATGGTCGGTGCGTAAAAAGGACAGTCCAGATGCGCCAGCGCAAGAACGGGTCGAACCGAATGAAACAACTTCTGAGATATCAGAGCCTGCTCCAGTTCAGTCGCAAGAACGTGACGAGCCTGAGTTTGGAGATTTAAGCTTTTCCGCGCAACATAATGATGAACCCGTTGTTTCAGATGAGATTTCAGAATCACCTGAAGCAGAGCAGACTGAAACTGACGAAGAGCAAGAAGCACAAGCTCCAACTGACTTCATTATTGTGCATTTGCAGATGCCTGAAGATGCAGTTATGAATGGCAGCCAGCTATTGCCAGCCGTTAATATGTTAGGCTTTAAGTATTCTGAAGAGGGCTTCTTTAACCGCCATTTAGACCCTGCTGGTACAGGTCCGGTGTTATTTCGTTTAGTGAATATGTATAACCCAGGTACGTTTGATATCGATAACATGGAGCAGTTTAGTACAGCGGGTATCAGTTTATTTATGACCTTACCATGTGATGGTGACGGTTTAAGTGCATTTAATATGTTGCACAGTGCAGCTAAAAAGCTAGCTGATGAATTTGGTGCGACTATTTTAGATAGCAACCGTGAAGAGATGACGGTTGAAAGCGTACGTGAATATGTTGAGAAAGTTCGCAGCTTCTCAGCTTAATCGCACGCACAGATAATAAGTTTTAGGCCACTTGGCGTTAAGTCGTCTAAGTGGCTTTTTTATGTAGATTTTTGAGGTTTTCATGTCCAGCCCTATCTTTGAGCAAATTAGCCAACTTCGAGCCCAGTTAGAAGAGCATAACCATAATTATTATGTGCTGGATGCACCAAGCATTCCTGATGCTGAATATGACCGTTTAATGCGTGAATTAAGCGCTCTTGAGCAAGCTAATCCAGAGTTCCAAAGCCCTGACTCGCCATCACAAAAAGTTGGTGGTGCTGCACTTGATAAGTTTGAGCAAGTCACTCACCAAGTACCTATGCTGTCACTTGATAATGCGTTTTCTGAAGAGGAGTTTGCTGCCTTTAATCGCCGTATTAAAGAACGTTTAATGAACAGCAGTGAGTTAACTTTTTGTTGTGAGCCAAAGCTTGATGGTCTTGCAGTATCGATTATTTACCGTGACGGTGTGTTAGTGCAAGCAGCTACCCGTGGTGATGGCATGGTGGGTGAAAACATCACCCAAAACGTGAAAACAATACGTAATGTGCCGCTTAAGTTACGTGGCAATGACTTCCCGGCAGAGCTTGAAGTGCGCGGTGAAGTATTTATGGATAGTGCCGGGTTTGCCAAGCTTAACAGTGAAGCCGACAAACGTGGCGAGAAAGTATTTGTAAACCCGCGCAATGCTGCTGCAGGTAGCTTACGCCAGCTTGATTCTAAAGTAACAGCAAAACGCCCGCTGATGTTTTACGCTTACAGTACAGGGCTTGTTGCGGATGGTCAGTTACCAGAAGATCATTACCAACAGCTTGCTAAACTGACAGATTGGGGTTTACCACTTTGCCCAGAAACTAAACTGGTTGAAGGACAGCAAGCTGCACTTGATTATTACCAAGACATTTTAGCACGTCGTAGTGAGCTGGCTTACGAAATTGACGGTGTGGTAATTAAAGTAAACGACAAAAAGCTGCAAGAGCGTTTAGGCTTTGTGGCACGTGCGCCGCGCTGGGCTATTGCCTTTAAATTTCCTGCACAAGAAGAAATCACACAATTACTTGATGTTGAGTTTCAGGTAGGCCGTACTGGCGCAATTACGCCTGTTGCACGTTTAGAGCCGGTATTTGTGGGAGGCGTGACCGTGTCTAACGCAACGCTTCATAACGGCGATGAAATTGCCCGTTTAGGCGTTAAAATTGGCGATACAGTAATTATTCGCCGAGCAGGTGATGTTATCCCGCAAATTACCCAAGTTGTGCTTGAGCGCCGTCCTGAAGACGCCAAAGATATTGTTTTCCCTGCTACATGCCCAATTTGTGAGTCACATGTGGAACGCATTGAAGGTGAAGCGGTTGCCCGTTGTACAGGTGGCTTAGTTTGCCAAGCGCAGCGTAAGCAAGCCATTAAGCACTTTGCGTCACGTAAAGCGCTTGATATTGATGGGCTAGGCGACAAGATTGTTGATCAGCTTGTTGATCGTGAGCTTATCAAAACACCTGCTGATTTATTTACCCTTAAACAAGGTCATTTTGAATCACTTGAGCGAATGGGCCCTAAGTCTGCTAAGAACTTAGTTAACGCGCTGCAAGAAGCTAAGCAAACAACATTAGCTAAATTCTTATATTCGTTAGGTATTCGCGAGGTTGGTGAAGCAACAGCGCAAAACCTAGCAAACCATTTTTTAACCCTAGAAAAAATCACCCAAGCAAGTGTTGATGCGTTAACTGAAGTAAGCGACGTAGGTGAAATTGTTGCCAAGCACGTTCGTGGCTTTTTTACTGAAGAGCATAATATGGACGTGGTTAACGCGCTAATTGAGCAAGGTATTAACTGGCCCGCGCTAACAGCCCCAAGTGCCGATGCGCAGCCATTAGCGGGTTTAACCTACGTACTGACCGGCACATTGAGTGAGCTTAACCGTAATGATGCAAAAGCACGTTTACAAGCGTTAGGTGCGAAAGTGTCGGGCAGTGTTTCGGCGAAAACAGATGCACTGATCGCGGGCGAAAAAGCGGGCTCAAAATTAACCAAAGCACAAGATTTAGGCATTGATGTATTAACAGAGGCAGACCTCATTGCGCTTTTAAGTGAGCACAATGGATAGTTTATTGCAGGCATTGTCGTCAGTTGCTTTAACAATCGGCAGTTGGCTACAACCACACCTTTACAATATTTCATTATTGCTGGTGGTGTGTTTTATATCCTTGTATGCAAACGATATTATTAAAGTGACCAAGCGCTTTGTGGCGCGTCGTCACTTTATTATTCGTGTGCTTTGCTTTGTGCTGGTCACAGGGTTTGGTATGGGCTTACTTGTGGTGTTTGTGACGCCTTTTTTAAGTAAATTGCTAATGCTACTCGGTGTTAAATGGCTGGCGCTTACACTTACAGCAGCCTTTTTGGTACTTGGCATCATTGCTGATAAGAAGAACCAAATATGAATCGCTACGGCCCAGAATACTGGGATAAACACGGCACTTACCGGACGCCTGTGGCGTTCCACTTAACCTTACTTGTGCTTTTGCGTAGTTATTTTATTTGGCTGATGGCGGCGCTGAGTCGTCGCCCTGATCTAGATATCATGTCGTTGTTCTTTAAATCTAAAGCTGATTTTTTTATCGCTATTGCCATTGCTGCGATTGCTTTATTACCTGCGGTGATCTTTTGCTTGCGCCGGCCACAAGAAAACCCAGATAGTGCAAAACGTTTTGCGTCGATTTGGCGTTATATGCGCTGGCCATTAATTCTATGTGCAATCACAGATTTAAGTTGGTTAACCTATCAGGCTGCTCACAGCCACTATCAGTTTTCGTTGTTCTTAGCTTGCCAAATGGTACTGGTGTTATGGGTACTGTTATATTTATTAAAAAGCAGATACTTGTCTGTCTTTTTCAATGATTGGCCAGATCCAATAACAAAAAAATAGGGCAGCAATATGTTGGCAATTAATAAGCTTTTAGCAAAAATCTCATTTACTATCGCATTCGTATTAATCGCTATATGGGTATTTACGCCACTTTGGCACAGTGCTGCATTTTCACTGTTTGTGATGTTATGGGGCTTTATAACACTATCAAGCATTTATCGAGTGACGCCGCTATTTGTAGCGCGTAACCCCATTACTGACTTATTAAAACGCGATGTTAATCAGCTAGCACTCATTAGCCTTTCTGGGCTGTTTGATTTTAAACGCAAGGCTGAGTTTGTGTTAATTGGTCAAATTAAGCAGATTGAAGTGGGTGAAGGTATTATCCATATTACTGACGTCAACGGACAAAAAAGCACAGCAGTATTGAGTGTTAGTAGTGACAAAATTAATAGCCATTTATCGCAACTGCTTTCTGAGCGCGAACGTGCGCAAATAGATATCCGTTTACAAGCGAATTAATGCCACTTGCTCTTGGCTGTGCTTGTGATGTACTGTGCAATAGTTGTATTCAACCTTGAGGGAGCACTATGTTAACTTGGCAAGATATTTTAGAGTTTGCCCATAACGGTAACCCAACACCTCCGCGTCGAGTCGAAAAGTCACCATCTGAGTGGCAAGCTGAGCTCGAACAAGATGCATTCTATGTTACTCGTTTAAAAGGGACTGAGCGTCCGCACAGCTCTGATTCATGTACGATATTTGAACCTGGTCAATATGCCTGCGTCTGTTGCGACAATTTATTATTTGATGGTGATGAAAAGTTCGACAGTGGCACTGGTTGGCCGTCATTTACTCAGCCTAGCAGTGTTGAAAGCATTGCTTATGTAGCTGACTCTAGCCATGGTATGCAGCGTATTGAAGCGATTTGCAATGTCTGTGACGCGCATTTGGGCCATGTATTTCCTGATGGCCCAGCGCCTAGTGGTCTGCGCTATTGCATGAATGCCATAGCGATGAAAAAACGTGATTAATCTAAATACTGTGCGATGATAAAAATAAGGTGCTCACGGTAAATTGGCTTGCTAATAATGTAGTCAGTCAAAATACTTGATTGCACCTTATCATCCCTTATCGCTGAAGCCGTTACCGCGATTATTGGAATATGTTTAAAACGATCATCACTGCGAATTAACTGGCTTGCCTCTAATCCACCCATTACCGGCATTTTTAAATCCATTATGATAAGGTCAGGTTGGTTTTGCTCAATTTTCATTAGAGCATCTTCACCATTAATAGCTGTATCTATTGTAAAGCTCCAGCGTGATAAGAAGGATTCTAAATATTCCCGGTTGTAAGGAATATCATCAACAATCAAAATGCGCGCTGGATTAAAATGATAGCTTGATATAGCAGGGTAATTACGATGTTCAACTTCGTTTTTAGATTCGGCTAATTCAACATTCGGTATCGACACAATAAATTCACTGCCTCGATCTTTTTCGCTGATCACCGATAACTCTCCACCCATTAACTTGATAAAGCGCAATGAAATAGCTAAGCCAAGTCCTGTGCCACCAAACTCAGAGCTACGTTGCCCTTGTACTTGCTCAAAATCATTAAAAATGAGCTCTTGTTGATCACTAGGAATGCCTTTACCTGTGTCTTTAACATGTACTTTAATATCAATATGGCTATTGTCATTATGCGCTTTAAAATCAAAAAACACTTTTACACTACCTTGCGAGGTGAATTTAATAGCATTACCGATTAAGTTTGTTAGTACTTGACGAAGTTTATTACTGTCTAGCAGCACAGGTGTTGTTAGATCAGGATGAGCAGTAACTTGTAACTCAAGATCTTTCTGAGCGCTTAATTGTAAGAACATCATGTTGAGTTCGTGACACATGGTAGGGATCTCAACTCGATCAATATCAAGTTGCATTTTACCGGCATCCACTTTTGATAAATCAAGAATATCGTTCAATACGTTAAGTAATGAGTTACCCGATATTGAAATAGCTTCTAGATAACGACGCTTATTTTTATCAGTTTCACTGTCTTGTAATAATTGGCTAAAGCCCAATACGGCATTAAGTGGTGTTCTTAATTCATGCGACATATTAGCTAAAAAGCGGCTCTTAGCTTGATTCGATTGCTCAGCTTGCTCTTTAGCATCAAGATACTCTTGGGTGCGTTTAGCAACGGTTTCTTCAAGTAAGCTATGTTGCTCATGCATACTATTGATTTGTTGCCTAACTGCAGCACGCATCATTTTAAAACCACTTGCAAGAGTACCAATTTCGTCTTGGCTTTTAATATTTATAGGGCAATTTAAATCACCTGTGGTCACTGCATGCGAAAACTCGACTAGCTGCTCAATGGGCTGCAAAATGATTCTTCGAATAATGATGTAAGCAATGATGAGCGCTGTGAGTAAGTATATCGCAAATAATGAAACAGCATTGCTGATGATAGCTTTTGTCTTTGCAGCTAAGTCAGTATCTGAAAAACTAACAATCACGTAGCCAATATTTTCGTTTTGGTAACTATTAATGGGGACCGAAACTACATATTGTTCATCCAGTGGAATGATTGTGTTTAGTGCAGGGTTCAATTGCTTCAGGATTTGCTGGTTAGTTTCTAAAGTATCAACCTTACTGTTATCAGGGTGTGCAGCAATAAAGTTATTTTGATCGATAAAGTAAATAGTTTTGAGATCATCAAATGTATTATTTTTTAGAATATTTTTTAAGGAGATACCTTGAACTTTCATCACCCAACTACCGACACTATTATCTTTCGTTAGCTTTTTTATCTCTGACAGCATAGGGGACACAATAGCATCTGCTTTTTCACTCATGTTTAGAAGTGTTTGTTCTTTTAACTCCATCACATGCAATGAGGTACTCGCCCCTAAAATGAGGGTAATGGTGAATCCGATTATCATCAGAATTTTGTGGGCAATGCTTATCCTCATTGCTAGTTTTCACTCCTTGACTTGAATGTGTGCATTGTTTCATTAATTTTTTTATCAGTTGTTTTAATTGTCTGGTTTATATCTGCACCATAGAATATTTGGCTAAATGCTTGCGAGATAATTTCACCAATGACAGGGAACTCTACCATTCCAGCTTGTAGGCGATCAGCTGTGGCATGATCAAATACCCACAACATTGTAGTATTAAACCCGGGTTTATTTACCAAGGTAAACAACTTTTCGTGCCACACTTTTTTTCTGGGAGGGGAGCCGCCAGTACTAAGTAGCGATGACGTTTGCTCGCTTGTCGCCCATTGAATAAAAAGCCAAGCCGCAGTTTTTTTGTTGGACTTGCTATTTATAGCAAACGCCCATGCCCAAGGGGAGGTTTCTCTTGCTATGGGACCTTTGGGCAAAGGGGCTGCTTCCCATTTATTCCAAATATTAGACTCTTCAGCTGTGTCTATTTCATTGTAAAAATGGGAAGCTAAAAATGCGGATGCCAGCTTACCTTGTTTAAATAAGCGGCGGATTTCATAAAAGTGCAGCAAGCGGCTATTATCAGGATTTCCTTACCCTGTCGCTAAATCTCGGTACACTCTTAGACTCTGCGCTGTTTCAGTGCTATTAAACACAGACATATTTTGCTCATCGATAACTTGTGCCCCGTATGCACGCATTACTGGCAAAACTGTCCAGGTGTTTAGCCCCGCACCTGGCAATGTGCGCGCCGCAAATGCATGCATTCCAATAAGATCTGGCGTTGCATCAATAGCGCGTTGTAACTTTATCTTTGTAGCGTAGAGCTCTTCATAAGTATCAGGTACTTTAAGGTTAAACCGTTCAAATAGATCTTTTCTGTAAAAATAGATTGGCGCCGAAAAATCAAAGGGCAATGAATACAAAATATCATTGATCTTACATAGTGCTAAGCTTCGATCGCTAATGTCGTCTAGCTGATACCATGTTTTATCAGTTATCTTGGGATTATCTAAATAGGGTTGAAGAGGCTCTATCCAACCTTGGCTTTGCGCTTCTCCTAAAAAAGTAATTCCCATAGGCAATACATCGTACAAGCCTAAGCCCTCACTCAAATCTTGATGGCGGCGCGCTCGCATTTGTGATTGTTCTAAGGCATGAAAGCCAACCGAGATCCCCGTTAGCTGTTCAAATAATGGTATATAAGGCTTTAACGCTGTGAATGCTGGTTGTTCGTCTGCAAGAATATTTATATGACTTCCGGCTTCACTGCGCCAATCTATGTTTGCTTGTTGCCAGTAATGCAGTGTAGAGGAAGCAAAACTGTTGGCACTGTAAAAAAAAATCGCTGCTGTAATAAAAGGCTTGATAAGTTTTGACAAACGCGGTGCCATCTTTCGGTTACTCCGTTAACTTAATATTTAACTTATCAGCTTGTGCTTTAATTTTTTCAAATCGTATTGCTTGCTCATATTCGAGCTCTTGGCTAGCAAGTAAAGTAAAGCATTTTCTAGCAAGTGATAAATTAAAAGACTGGCCTTGATTATTAGTATCGAACAAACATTGTAATAAATTAAGTGCGATGCTGGCATTTTTGGGCATAACCCTAAATGCTTGCGTAAAGGCTTCAAGAGCTGTATTGAGTTGTCCTTTATTAAACTGGGTTACTGCATGGTTGTTAAGCTCTTTAGGGCCTAACTTGATATCTCGACGTTCTGTTTGTTGCTGTTGAATATATCTTAAATAAACAGGATCACTGACAGATGGGTGACGTTCGCAATGGTCAATAATTTGGTTAAAAAGCCTTTGCGCTTTTTGATGAAAACCTAATTCATGGAATGCTTTGGCTTTGTCGAGGGCACCATCAACAGAACGAATTTGTGTATCACTCTCATCAAGTTGATTGATAAGCGCTTTTGCTTTTTGGTGTTCATCTTTTAAGTAATGTAATCGAGCATTTAGTACATCAATTTGAGTTTGATTATTACTATTGGGAAATTGCTTTTTTAAATCATTTAAATATTGATTAGTCTGCCTAGATATTCGGTTTATCTGATCGCTTTGATCAGTCGTTAGCGCAAAATCGATACCTGCGCGTGCCGCATTAAGGTAGATATCAGGATGATCATGAATAGAAAATTTTGCGTAAGTCGCAATATCTTTTTGTGTTAAATAGTTCTTTTCATAATCATGATTAAGTAAGGATACATGGCTCAAAGCTTTTTGACGGTTAATGTTACGTGGTGCAATATCAACAGCTTGGCTAATTAGTTGTTGAGCTTCATCATACTTATTAAGTTTAATTTCTAGTCGGCTTAGCAGGTCCAGAGCAACTAAACGAGTTTCACTGCGTTGTAACATCGTTTTCAACATTCGCTGTGCAAGTGAATGCTCATTACATGCAATCAAAGCTTCAACTAAGCCTACTTTTGCCCAAGTGAATTTTTGAATATCAAGAACAGATTTAAAAAAGGTTTTAGCTTCTTCATTACGTTTTAGTCGAAGTAGGGCATCGCCTTTTAGTCTAAGTAAAATAGCACTAAAACTGTGGCTTTTGTTTTGTAATAATTCGTCGATCTTTTTTATTGCTTTTGAATCGTTCTCGTCATCAATAAGTTGATATACCTGATGTAAATTATTTTTTCGCATCAGTACTTTTTCGATACGATTTTTTAATTCATTGATAGTGAAAGGTTTAACAAGGAAATCATCAGGTTGCAGCTCTAAGACACTGTGTACAAGAGAGCCACTTGTTTCAGCAGAAATAAAAATAAAGCCAGTGGAGTTTTTAATAAGGCGCTTCATTTTCAGCTCTTCATATAGCTGATAGCCATCTTGTTGCTTACTCAGATTAAAAGAGCAAACAATTAGATCAAACTGCTCTATTTGGCACTGCTCTTTTGCTGAGTTGGCATGCTCTGCAAAACGTAACTGACGAAACCCCAACCCCTCTAATGATTGTTTCATATAGCTTTGAGCAAGTGGTTGCTCTTCGACTATTAAAATTTTGGCTTTCGAAAAAATCTTTGCAGGCATTAGACTTGCGACCGAGTGACATTAACAGTGACTATAATAAACAGTCTAGCTGCTGACAAGGCAAATTACAGCTTTTGCTGCTATTAAAAGTTTGGCTAAGGTCTTTGTCGAAAATGCGAGAAGTATGAAAGATCAGCTTTTAGGTATTTAGGCTTGTTGAACAGTGGGTGAAATTAAACCATTTGCCTATGTTTTATAGAAAGTGGCGATGCTTTTGAAATCTAAAGGTAGATAAGGAAGCCTTTAAAGAAAATGTTTATATGTGGTGGGTCGTACTGGACTTGAATCATCGAGCCTGTGTTTTGTAAAGAGTGGCGATGCTTTTGAAAACTAGAGATAAAATAAAGAGGTTTTATATGTGGTGGGTCGTACTGGACTTGAACCATCGAGCCTGTGTTTTGTAAAGAGTGGCGATGCTTTTGAAAATTAGAAATAAAATAAAGAAGATTTAAAGCAAGTATTTATGAAGTGTTTATATGTGGTGGGTCGTACTGGACTTGAACCAGTGACCCTCGCCTTGTAAGGGCGATGCTCTCCCAACTGAGCTAACGACCCACATATAAATTTTTCAGATTAAATGGTTGGTTTTACTGAACTTAACCACCGAGCCTTTTCGTTGTAAAGAGTTGCGATGCTCTTTGCTTCAAAAAGTAAATGGTGGGTCGTACTGGACTTGAACCAGTGACCCTCGCCTTGTAAGGGCGATGCTCTCCCAACTGAGCTAACGACC